>JARYLH010000009.1 GCA_029907755.1 Candidatus Methanosuratincola sp. | reverse complement strand
AAGGTAGGCCTCGTCGATCAGGAGGGTGACGCCCCTATCTTCCGCCAATTCAACCAGTTCCTTGACGAGCCTAGGATCCAGCAGCTCCCCTGTCGGGTTGTTTGGGTTGCAGAGGATCACGCACTTAGCGGCCCCATCCTGGACAAGCCCGAGCGTGCTCTCCAAGTCGACGCTCAATCCGATTGGGCTAACGAATCGAGTGTCAAGGCCCAGTGCAGCGGCGGCCGCCTCGTACTCGCTGAAGGACGGGAGGGGAATGACCACCGGTCCGTCCCGGACGAACCTCGCGAGTATGGAGTGTATCAGCTCGGTACTGCCGCATCCCACGATCACGCACTCATCTTCCACCCCCAGAAAGCCCGCGATGGAAGACTTCAGCCTGCTGTAGGATCTCTCCGGGTAGAAGCGGATGCGGGAGGAATGCGCCCTGATCGCATCATAAACCGAAGCTGGTGGGCCGTACGGGTTGACATTCAGGCTGAAATCCAGGATGGATTCCAGGGGCAGCCCCAGCCTCTTGCTCACTTCGATCGCATCTCCGCCGTGCCTTGCGACTGGGCTAGAAATCATTTTTTAGCCTCCACCATGAACTTTTCAACTGCAAGCATGAGGCGATCCCCGGATTCGATGGTCGAATACTTATCTATCACCAAGCGGCCCGACATTATGGGCGCGTCCAGGACCAGCGTATGGTATTCGCCACCTTCGCCGCATGGATCAATGAGGTTCGCCAAAGCCCCCGCGAGCCCGGGGTCGATGACCCGACCGAGGAATTCAGCGGGAAGGACTGGCTGCTTTATGCTGCAGATCATGGCATTCACCCCGGACGCTATCTGATCCATTAGCGTGGGGAGGCTCGACCCACCAGCGCCGACCCACAGGGGCGCATACAGAGCCGCGCCAGTCTCATCGCAGAGCTGTTCATACCATTCGAGCTGGTCCTTGACATTGATGTTCCCCACGGTCACCACGCCGATGTCGAGTTTGGAGAAGAGGTCGGCAAGCAGCGCGTGCTCCTTACCCGGCTCGAGATGGAGGACCTGCAGGGGGAGCCCGATGAGATCGGCCATAGCCTTCACAAGTCCCGAATTTATTTCGTGGACGTTTGGGCTGGGGAACTCGTGCGTGTTGAAGAGCAGACAGTCGACAGGGACGCCGTTCTGCCTTGCCTTCATTACCGCGAAGACCGAATCTTTGCCCCCAGAGAAGAACGCCAAGCCCCGCAAGCCCCTTCACCCCTTGTCCCAATTGTTGAACCCGCAGTAGCTGCAGACTACCCTGTTCGCATCCAGAGGGGCGCCGCAGCAGGCGCAAGAGGATTCGCCTGGAAACGGCCGAGGCACCCTCCCGAAGATCTCCTTAAAGATCTTGTAGAAGTAGGCTTGCTCTCTGCTCCAGAACCGGACGCCGTCATCCAGCGCCTCGGTGACTATCTCATCAGCACCTTCGCCCAGAGCCTCGTTGAGCAACCTTGAAATCGATTCGCTGCCGCTCCCAAGCTCGATGGGCTCCTTCCTCCTGTAGGCTATCTCAGGGAATCCGAGTTCTTCGAGCAGGGATCTCAGCACCCACTTCCCCAGTGTTTTGCCCGACTTGTGCACCCTCCATCCGTACGGGAGATTGCGAGCGAACTCGACAACCTCAGGATCGAGGTAAGGTTGGGATACACCAACACCCAGCTGCGCCCCTATTCGGTTTGCAGAAAATGTCCATTTTCCGCTCAGCGAATTTATGTAGCTGCTCAGCTCATGCTCGTCCATCCTCAGCATGTATTCGTAGCCCGCAAATAACTCGTCGCCGCCGTCCCCAGTCATCGCGCATGCTATGCCCTCTTCACGGCAGAGCTTCATTGCCAGGTAGATGGTGATATCATTCCTGATCTCCACATGGTCGAATGTCCTCATCGACCTCACGATCTCCCTGGCGGCATTGGCAGCCTCATCGATGCCATATTCGACAATGACGTGCCTGATCCCGAGCCGCCCCGCAACCATTTTTGAGTAGGCCCTGTCGCGTGCGTCCGATCCTCCAAACACCGCGGTGACGCCCAGATTCAGCATGCCCCTCGGGGCGAGCGCGGCAAGGAGGCTGCTGTCTATGCCGCCCGAGAGCACCACCCCGTCGGGTTTCCCCTTCAGGATCGCCCCCTTCAGGAGGTGGAGAAGCACATCCTTCGGGCTCACATCAGGCAAGATACCGCCCCCTTCAGGATGCGCCTTGTCTTCGGCACAATGACAGGGTAGTCGATCTCTTCGTCCCACTTGACCAGGGCATCGACCCCGTATACGCTGCTAAGCAGCTCCGATGTGATGACCTCCCTCGGCTTCCCGGCAGCCACTACCCTGCCTTGGCTGAGGACCACTACATTCTCGCAGTACTTTGATGCAAGGTCTATCTCGTGGAGGGTCACCAGGACGGTCTTACCCATGTCCGCGAGCGCCCTGAGGACGGTCATGACCTCAAGCTTGTGCTTCATGTCGAGGTACGCAACAGGCTCGTCCAGCAATATTATCCCGGTCCTCTGGGCCAAAGATTTCGCGATGAGGACCTTCCGCTGTTCTCCGCTGCTCAGCGTATCAAAGTCCCGTTCATAGAGATCCATGGCGTTCAGGACGCCCAGTGCTGCGCGCGTGACCTCAAGCTCTTGGTCACCCTCCCACCACACCCCACTAGACTGGTTCCTGCAGCCCATCAGGACTATTTCGTAGGATTTCATGCTGAAGCCGCTGGGCCACTGGGGCAGCATCGCGCTGACTGTCTTGGAGTACTCACGGTTGCTGTACTCCCTGGCAGGCCTCCCGCAGACGATTATCTCACCGCTAGCCGGGCTGATGGCCCTGGAGATGCACCTCAGAAGGGTAGTCTTCCCAGACCCGTTGGGGCCGATGATGGCAAGCATCTCCCCGCTCCCAACGCTGATCTCCACATTATCCAGTATCTTGCATGATCCAAGTTCGACCTTAATACCATCAACAACCAAATTACATGCCAAAGCTCTTACCCTTCTTTATCAGGAGATACACGAAGAACGGGACGCCTATCATCGATGTCACGCTGCCCACAGGCATCTCGGCTATCGGGTTGAGCGGATTCCTCACTATGTTGTCCGCAATGACTATGAGCAGGGATCCAGTGAAGCCAGCCAGCGGAAGAACAAACCTGTTGTCTGACCCGATCACGAGCCTCACCATGTGCGGCGCGACGAGACCAATGAAACCGATTATCCCGCAGAATGAGACGCACACGGACACCGCCAAGCTCGAGGACAAGAGCAACAGGATCCACAGCCTCCTAGAGTCGATCCCTAGCTGTGCCGCATGCTCCTCTCCGAGCAGCAGGATGTTCAGATCCCTTGCCCTGTATAGCGCGAAGATGAGGGCGGGCATCGAGACGGCGAACGCTATCTGGAAGTCGCCCCATGTCGAGGTCGAGAACGACCCGAAGAGCCAGTAGAGTATGCCGTGTGCCTTTTCGGACGAGATCGCAAGGACCACCATCAGGATCGCGCTTGCGAAAGTGCCCACAGCAATACCAGCGAGAATGAAGCCAATCGATCCGGCTCCAGCCTTCTTAGCGAGGAATATAGAAAGCAGCAGCATTGACACCCCGCCCAAGAATGCCATGGCAGGCACCGCGAAATAGGGCAAGAATGGTACTACGAATGCGACCGCAGCCCCAAGGGCAGCGCCTGAGGACATTCCGGTGATGTAAGGGTCTGCAAGCGGGTTCCTTGTAAGCGTCTGTATCACACCCCCTGAGATGCCGAGAACGAAGCCGGTCAGCGATGCGAATAGCACACGAGGTATCCTGTACCCCAATACAATGCTCCTGGCGACGGGGTCGCTCTGCGGGTTCACGATAGACTCAAACACTGCGGAGGGGGAAAGCTGGAGGGTCCCCATCATTATCGAAACCATGAAAGCAACGCAAAAAAAAATGGAAAGAGTTGCAACGTAAAGGGCAAGCCTGAGTCTCTTGTTGGCAGATTGCTGATGCAATGGTACTATCTCCCCAAGTAGCTTGTGTAGTTCGCGGCGAGGACATTGGGCAGCTGGACCTTGAAGACCTCAGGATGAAGGATGTACCCTAGGATGTAGACGCCGTCGACCAGCCTCGGGCCCGCCCTCTCCACCGCGTTCGAAGCGTCCTCGGTGAGTATGTAAATCCTGTTGTTCTTCACCGCATCGACGTTTTCGAACCCTGGCAGCGACCTGAAGTAAGCGAACATCTGGTCTGGATCTATTGACAGAGACATCGAGCTCAGTATCAGGACACTCGGGTTTGCAGCGATCACCTGCTCTGGGTTGAGGACTACCCAGCCGGTCCTGTTGCCAGCGATGTTTTCGCCGCCTGCTATTGAGATCAGTTCGCTCAAGTACGTGCCGTTTCCAGTGCTATACATAGGATCATGCCACACGAGGAAGAGGACCTTGGTTGGAGGGGCAGTGGAGACCTTCCCGGATACATTCTGGATTGCTGCATTGAGGTGGTCGACGATTCTGACGCCCTCGCCGAGCTTGTATGTAATCTTGGCGAGCAGCTGGAAGTTGCTCCTCACGTTCTCGACGCTCTTCGCATCGAGAGCGACCACCGTGAGCCCGAGGCTTTCGAGCGCAGGTATGAATTTGCCTTGGAGGCTCGCGTCTATGACAACGAGATCCGGTCTCTGGGCAGCGACTTTTTCAGGGTCTAGCGTCGTGACCCCGCCCACGATGGCTATCTTCCCTTGCTCCCTCAGCTGGACGAACTCGCTCGGGTAGTTCGAGTACGAGTCCGCGGCCACTACCCGACTCGAGAGTCCCAAGGCAAAGAGCGTTTCGGTGATTGTAGGCGATCCAGAGACAATCCTTGTTGGTTCTGATTTTATGGTGACTACCCTGCCCAATGCGTCTTCGATGACGAGCGGGTAGTAGGAAGCCCTGACGACATTAAGCTCGCTCTGGAGCGAACTCAGTTCGCCTTTCAGGCTGTTCAGCGTCGAATTCATTGTGGTCAATTGGGAGTTCATTGCTGAAAGGGAGTTATTGTTTGAAACGACAAAAGCAGCGCTTACAAGGCTGATGGCTATAGCGATTGCCGCTAGCGCACCGGCAATTTTTATTTTTGGCACCCCCGTTCTTTCTTAAGGATGGATTATCCAACCATAAATATAAAAAGTTGTTGCTCTAGATCAAAAATGTATGCGGATCCTGCTCGTGGTTGCGGACGGCATGGCGGACCTGCCAATAGGCGAGCTAGGAGGCAAGACTCCTCTCCAAGCAGCAGAGGCAGAGAATCTGGATGCCCTTGCTGCCAAAGGGCGTTCCGGTCTCATGGATCCGCCATTCGTGGGCATCCCGCCGGGGAGCGATGTGGCGCACCTGAACTTCCTAGGGTACGACCCACGCTTATTCTACACAGGGCGGGGGCCGCTGGAGGCTGCTGGTGCGGGGATTGAGATGTCGCCCGACGGCGCTTTTTACCGGTGCAACCTCTGCAGGCTAAGCCAGGACGGGATCGTCATCGATGAAAAGGTCGAGCTCGACGAAGGGATCCGCTCGGATGTTGAGAGAGAGATAAACCAAGAGCTCCAGGATCGGTTCGACGGCGTCCAGGCACGCTTCAGGTTCACACTTGGGTACAGGGGAATTTTGGCGCTCAGGGGCAAGGGGCTGTCACCTGAAGTTAACTATCCGCAGCCGAAGCGGCAAAGCAGCATCCCGGACCGCCCTCTTTCAGCCGGGGCTGGAGGAGCAAGGACCGCCGAGCTGCTTTTCCAGTTCAAGGAATTGAGCGCCACCATCATTAGTGGGGAGGTGCGGATTGGAAGCCCGGGCGAGTGCTGCACGCTAATCCCCTGGGGCGGGGGGAGGAGCCCGGTGCTGCCTGGCTTCCATGAAAGGCACGGCATGAAGGGCGCAGGGGTTGCTGCCGTACCGCTCATCAAGGGGATCTGCAGGATCTGCGGTATGCATGTGCCCGAGGTGCAAGGAGCTACTGGCAAGCCAGACACCGATCTCCTTTCTAAGGCGAGGTCTGCGCTGGAAGCGCTCGAGGAGTACGATTTCGTCCTCCTGCACGTGGAGGCTACCGACGAACTCAGCCATGACGGGGACCTCCAAGGAAAGATCAGCATGATAAGGAGGATAGACGGCATGGTCGGGTTCCTGATGGAGAGGATAGATCTTGAGGAGTGCCTTGTTGCCGTCCTTGCTGACCACGTTACTTCCACGGAGATGCGCAGGCATACCGCGGATCCGGTTCCTGTTGTGGCAGCCGGATGGGAGCTCGACCACGATGGGGTCAAGGAGTACTCTGAGCCTTCAGCAGCCGAGGGTAAGCTCGGGCGCTTCAACGGTAGCGAGTTGCTCCGGATCTTAATGGGTCGCGGGGGCTTCACATTAGACGAACCGCGGATGGGAAAATAAAAAAAGGTCAGTTCCTGCCCTTTGCCTTGAACCATCCTCTCGTGGCCTTGCACAGGTAAACCAGCAGCAGCATGAATGGGACCTCCGTGAGCACTCCGACCACTGTGGAGAGGGCTGCACCAGACTCGAGCCCGAACAGGGTTATCGCCACTGCAATGGCTACCTCAAAGTGGTTGCTCCCGCCGATGAGTGCTGTGGGCGCAGCATCCTCGTAGGGAAGCCCTATCGCCTTGGAGATCGCGTAAGCTATGAGGAAGATCACGAGTATGTTGACGAAGATGGGTACCGCGATCATGCCTATGACCAGCGGCTGCTCCAAGATGACATAGCCTTGGGTCGAGAAGAGAATGACCAGCGTTACGAGGAGCGCTATGATCGATGCCCTGCCGAGCTTCGGCTTCAGCGAGGTGTTGAGCCAATCGATCCCTTTGCGCTTCAGGGCGTACCTCCTCGTGTAGAAGCCCGCTATCAGCGGCAGGAGTATGTACATGGTTATTGCGAACCCTATCGTCTCCCAGGGTATCGAAATCCCAGATATGCCCAGCAGGAACACCGCGAGGGGGGCGTACAGGGCAACCATCGTCAGCGAGTTTATTGCGACCATCACTAGGGTGTGCCCCATATTCCCCCTGGCAAGGTAGCTCCAAACCAAAACCATTGCCGTGCAGGGAGCCACGCCGAGCAGGATGAGCCCGTACTGGTATTGCGTGGCCAGAGAATTGGGTATGAACGGCGAAAACATCACCAGCAGGAATGCCCAGCCGAAGAAAGCCATGGTGAATGGCTTTATCGCCCAGTTCACGAAGAGGGTAGCCGCGATTGGCTTCGGGGTCTTCCCTGCCCTGATAACCTCCCTGAAGTCGATCTGCACCATTATCGGGTAGATCATGGCGAAGAGGCAGATCGCAATCGGCACATTCACATAGGCTATTGAGAACTGCCCCAGCAGGTCAGATATGCCAGGGAAGAGCCGCCCTACGGCTATGCCTGCCACGATGAAAAGGAAGACCCATGCGCTAAGGTATTTTTCCCACACACCGAACTTTACCTCTGACATCTGGAACACCACATAACAGCGTATTATTAATCGAGAATTGTGAATATGACTATTTAAGAGCATTGGTTGCGGATCCCGGGTTCAGCCTCGTGGAAACGCGTCGGCATAATTTATCTGCTATTAGCCCGATCAATTACGTGATGGTTTGCATGAAGGTTTTAGCAATCCCAGGGAGCATCAGGAGAGGCTCATACAACAGGGCGCTCGCACTCAACGCGAAGGATCTCGCCCCAGAAGGGATCGAGGTAGAGATCTTTGATCTGGACGGCATACCGCCATTCAACCAAGATCTCGAGGAGTCCCCTCCCGAGGGGGTCATAGCGCTCAAGGAGAAGGTGAGATCAGCCGATGCGCTGCTGTTCTGCACGCCCGAATACAACTATTCGGTCCCAGGCGTACTCAAGAACGCGATCGACTGGGCGTCCAGGCCGTTTGAAGAGAGCCCGTTCGAGGGGAAGCCCGTAGCGATAGCAGGGGCTTCCACGGGGTCGATGGGGACTTCGAGGGCGCAGTACCACCTGAGGCAGATATGCGTTGGGCTCGGGATGCATGCGCTAGTATACCCGGAGCTATTCGTCCCGAATGCAGACAAAAAGTTCGATGAGCATGGGAGGATAGTCGACGAGAGGCTCAAGGAAAAGCTGACAGAGCTGCTCGAGTCCCTCAGGGAGCTTACGGCAAAGCTGAAATGCAGGAATGCGCAGGACGGAGGAGGCTGATCCAATCAGCCACTGTCGGCATACCTAAGGCGGGGACTGCCTCCTGTCGACTACCCTTGGCAGCTTGCCCCTCCTGGTCGTCGAGAACGAGGAGAAGGATCCGTCCAGAACTACCTGGATATCCACGGTCTTGTCCAAGGCGTAAGCCTCCTCAAGGTCAGGGATCGAGGAGAGGACGGACCTTAGGACTTGATCTCGCACGTCGTCTGATCCGCTCTTCTGTATGATCAGCCTCATCCTCTCCTTCCCTCCGCCGCCCTCCAGGATGATCTGGTATATCGGCACAGAGCCGAGCACGGATCTGATGGCGCCCTCTATGGGCTGCAGGGAGATCTTCAGCCCGTTGTACAGGTAGATGCTCTCCGAAGCCCGCCTGATGAACTTCAGCCGGGGTGCGCTCGACCCGCACCTGCAGGGCTTCTCGTCTACCTCAACGATGTCGCCGACGGCGTACCTGAGAAGCACAGTACCGGTGCGGTTTATCTTGCTCAGTACGAGAAGGCCTGTGCGCCCCCCTGCAGGCATAAGGGTCTCGGGATCAACTATCTCAACGATGAGATCATCGTCCACGAGGTGGTAACCGTCGTGAGCCGCGCACTCGTAAGCTATCCCGTCGAACTCCTCGGTGCCGTAGGTCCCGAAGATCTCGGCTCCCCAAGCATTCCTGACGGACTCGCGGTGCGCCTCAAGTATCGGCTCGCCGGTGCAGAGCACCCTCTCGAGGCAGAACCCCCCCTTACCCAGCGACGCTATGAAGGAAGCACGGGAGGGTGTCGCAAACAAGATGTTGCAGCAGAGCTTCTCCAAGAGCCAGAGGACGTATTCGTCTGTCCCAGAGAGTCCCAACGGGAAGCTCAGCGCTCCTATCCGCTGGAAAGCCGCCATCGCATGGTGCCCGGTGTTCCACATGTCGAAGGGCTGGAGGATTGCTATCCTGTCGCCTCTCTTAACGCCCGCACCGCGGAAGACTTTCGTCACGGTATCGACGCTCCGCTCGAGGTCCTCCTCGGTCCTGAAGATCATCTTCCGCTTCCCTGAGGTCCCACCCGAGGCGGTCGCACGGACGACCCTGTCCTGGAATGCGACGAAGGAAAGGGGGTCGGACGACAGGGAGTCGTCCTTCGTGAACGGCATCTCGTAGTACCTGCTGAAGTCCGCACAGAAGTCCTGCAGAGACCGCCTGTAGTATGGCACGTACCAGCGCGCAAAGCAGATGTAAGAGTTTACCTTGTCCCTGAACTCGGGGTCGAGCCGGTCATAGTCATTTATTTCCTTGAGAACTATCAATATGATCTACCTGGGGGCTGGACTTGCATACATCGCGCGAAGCGCATGATCACTTACGCAAGACTGATAGAAAAAGCTTGGCAGTCCTCTCGATTTCACCAGGATGCCAGGCTGCTTGCGCGCAGGAAAGAGATCACTGCGCCCAAAAACTCCTGAGGGGTTTCTTCGTGGGGGATGTGCCCACAGTCAGGTATCACGACGAAGGAGGACCAGGGTATCTCCTCCGCAAGGCTGAATGCGTTGGTTGGCGGCACTATCTTGTCATCGGAGCCGGTCATGACTAGCACCGGCACAGAGATGCTGCTAAGGTTCGATTTCAGGTCCGACCTCCCCGAGGCGAGCGTGTACTGCCAGAGAGCATAGTCCCATCCGTCAGCCATCAGCGGCCTCCGGTAGCCCTCGATGATGTCAGGGGTTATCTTGGAGTCGTCGTGCCACGCAAGGTAAATTGTGCTTATCCCGCTATCCCCAGCGATCCCCCTGACCAGGAGCGGGCCGAGCCTCTGGACCTGAGGCAGCCAAAGGAAGGGGCTGATGTACCAGGGTGCCCCGCCCCCGTAGACTGCGGCGTCCTCGAGTATCAAAGCGCTCACCCTCTCAGGGTGGCGGTAGTACGTGAGGATTGCGACAGCCCCTCCAGCAGAATGCCCGACCAGGATCGCCTTGCCTATGCCCAGCTCGTCCATGAGGCCTACAGCCAGGTCAGCCGCGAACTCGTTAGTATAAGGGTTCGGGCCTTCCCAGCCGTCCAGGATGGGGCGCTCGGTGAAGCCGAACGCCGGCCTGTCGAATGCGATAACCGTGCCGTATTCGGAGAGGGGCTGCATCACGGGGTCGAAGGAGAAGGAATAGGCTCCGAAGCCATGCATGAGGACGATCACGGGCTCCCCCGACCCGTACATCTTGTAATGCACTTTTATCCCGTTCACTAGTGCGAAACGGCTGTCGGATTTCCCGAGCCTATCTGGCGGGAATGTTCCTGCGAGCGGCGGGATCGGTATCAAGAACGGCACCACCAAGAACGCGATCAGTGCGATTGCAAGCGCTGATGCCAGAACTTTTTTTCTCCTGCTGAATTTCATCCCAGGTACCTCTTTCTTCTTTTTTATCTGTCCACCGACCATCATTTACCGAAGTACTCGTCGATCAGCGGCTCAGGCTGGGGATCCGTGATCGGGCTGATGAGCACGGTCGCTGCAAGGCTGACAGGGACGCCTGCAAGCGATGGGTCGAATGGCGATGCTGTCAGGCGCAGATAAAGCGCCACAGCCGAGCCTGCAATTATCCCTGCCGCGACGCCCGCTGGCGTTGCCCTCCTCCAGAACAGCGTAGCAAGGACCGGGACACCGAGCCCGCTGGCGATTGTGGAGAAGAAAGCCACAATCAGACCCAAGATGTCGGGGTAGATGATCGCGATCCCGACCGCAAGGAGCGTGAGGAGCAGGGCACTCAACCTAGTCACCTGGAGCATCCGCCTGTCTTCCATGCCAGGGAAGGCAACGCCCACTATGTCCTTCGAGAGGCTCGAGGAGACACCAATCAGGAAGGAGTCTACGCTCGACATGATGATTGAGAGGAGGGAGGCGATGACGAAGCCGCTGAGGCCTGCGGGTACAACCTCATTTATCAGAAACGGCAGGAGCGACTGCGCCGAAGCGAGGGTTGGGAATGCCACCGCACCAGCAAGACCTATAGCTGTGCAGACGGCTGCCCAGAGGAAGAACGTGAGGTTTGCCAGAACTGCTGACCTAAGCAGGACCTTCCTGTCCTTGGCGATCCACTGCCTCTGAACCAAGTGATTCTGGAACTGCACACCGAAGACCATCGAGGTCAGCCCGCCGGCTATCGCGTAGGCGGAAAGGGACGATAGGCTCAGGCGGTCAGGGGGGAGGCTCGAGGCAATGTTTTCCCAGCCTCCTGCGCCCGCCAAAGCCAGCGGCAACACAATGAAGGCTATCCCGAATGCCGCTATTGCCCACTGTATCACGTCAGTCCTGATGACGGCGACCTGACCTCCGAGAACGGTGTAAGAGGCGGTTATCGCCGCAGCCACAAATATCCCGACCCAGAGTTCTATGCCAAAGTAGACCTTGAAGATCGTCCCGAGACCCACGAAGTTGTCGGCGATGAAGCCAGAGATTCCCGCCACCGTAACTATTCCCGCAAGCACCCGGACGCCCCTTCCCATCCTCTTTCCGACCATCTCCGGCAGGGTTGTGAATCGGTACTTCTCGCCAAGCCCCCTAACCCGAGGCATCATGAGAAATACCATCGCGAACCCGATCCCAAATGCAAGCAGGGTCCATGCACCAGAGATCCCCAACCGGTACACATTGCCGATGATCCCCATCGCGAAGCCTGCGCCTATCGCGGTCGCAGCAAAAGTTGAATATGAAGAGAGGAAGCCCATGCGCCCTCCCGCGACCATGTATTCGTATGTCGAACTGGACTTCCTGTAGATGAAGCCTATCAGGAAGACGATGACCATGTAGGCAGCTATGACGGCAAGGTCGATTGTGCTGATCACGATTGTATATGCTTAAAGAGGGCTAATAAAAGTTGCCAAGAAACTCATAAAATATTATTTCGGGGAATCCGAATCGCTTTTTGACCTTGAAGTGGCGGATTGCAGTCCACTCGCGTCCTGTATTCGACCCAAGGCTCCCCATCGAAAAGCCCTGATCGCCCCACCAAATGATCTAAGACCTGCACTTAACTTGCTAACCTGAAGTAAAACGCTTCCTGTTTGAGCCCGGACGATTTGGGGCAGGAGAGCGCCGGCGGGGCTAACCCATCCACAGCCCCAGGCTTGCCTGCTGGCTTCCAGCAACCTCACTGACGCCGATGCTCTCGAAGACAGTCTTGGCAGCCTCGGTCAGGAGCTTTGCATAATATGCCCTGTCGAAGTTGCCCTTGAAGAGATCCGGGATCCTTACCCTGCACAAGGGGTTCGGGTGGGAGGCGCTGGAGCGGATGAACTCGACCCCTTCGCCGGGAGAGGCTTCCCTCCCGAGGGCGAGCAGCTGGAGGGATGCAGACCGCTCCGCCGTGCTTACCCTGTAGGATCCCGGCTCCCTTCCTAGGCGCCTCCTAATCACGAGGTCTTCCTTGCACGGTATGCCAGCGCTGATCTCCCTGATGGCTTTCCCAAGAAGTGCCTTCCCCCGGCAGATGCCCAAGGAGAGGACTTCCTCGGAGTCCCTGCAGGAGAAGACCTCCCTTATCAGCCCCTCCTGGAACCGCCTGACCACCTCAGGAAAGTCCCCCCTCCGCATCTCTATGCCCCGCGCCACGACCTCGCCGTCGTAGGTCACGCCGAAGTAACGCTTCAGCGCTGACGAGGACGGGTCGCGCCTGAGCCTCGGGAATGCCAAGAACTTGAAGTGGCGGTCGATCGATATGGAAAGCCCTGTCTCCGACCTGATGGCGTCCGCGAGATCAGAGTATTCAGCATGGGACGCGCCAGGCCTGGTCACGAAGATCGAGTCTACATCGGCATAGATCACGCGGTATCCCCTTGCGTCTGCGATCCTCTTGGCAGCCAACATCGTCTCCCTGGACCTCAGGTTGATCTCCTCGAAGACCACAGGGTTACCGAAGCGGTTCCTGCAGCACCCCGAGACCCCGTATATGGTGACGAGTATCATCTTGATCGCGCTTATCCGCTCCTCGCAGAACCTCAGCTCGTCCGTGCCCTTAGCAATGGTCCTGCGGAGGCGCTTCAGCGCGACTCGCCTCCTGAGCCAATCCTCGAGCACAGAGCCGAGGATCGGCCTGTCCCTGCCGTCGCTGGTGCAGAGGCCTCCAGGATTGCCGGCGCTGCCCCCGCTCCCGTATGGGCTCTCGTAGCTGATCCCGTCCCTCAGGATCAGGCTGGGGTATTGGGAGTCGAAGTCGAGGGCAGCGACGTTCTCGTAGAGCACGCCCGGGATGGGGGTGAAGGTGATCCCGCCCCTGTCCCTGGCAGCGAGGTCGCCCAGCGGCCTGGCACACTCCCTGTAGTCCTCCTCGGGCACCGCGTGCCCCCTGCTGATCAGCTCGAACGACGTCCTGGAGTCGATCGCCCTGTTGCTGAGCCACCTAGTCGCCTGCCCCATCGTGGCGAATGCGAACCTGGACCGCTCGACGAGACCGGCGATGCCCCACCTGTCGGCGCTGAACCCGTAGAAGACCGGACCTAGGAAGACCCTGCCCGCTGCAGAACCCTGGAGGCGCCTGTAAGCATCTCCGCACCTCCCCAGCCTGAGCGGCACCCCATCCTTCTTTGAAAGCCATTGTGCCGAAGGGTAAAACCGCCTGTCCATATCGGGGATCAGGACGAGGTCAGGATCCTCGGAGGCGAGATGGTCCAAAAACGATTCCAGTACATGCACCTCGCCTCCGGATGCTTCGTACCCGCATGAAGCGCACCGGACCGACCTCAACTCCCACCGCCCGCCCCGCCTCTCCATCCGGGGGGCGAAAGCAGCCAGACTGAATGGCGGAGGCGCCAGCCCCTCCTCATCCTGCAGCTTCCTGACCGCCAGAAGCCTGTCCCCGTCGCAGTCAACTTCGACCCTAGAAGTTGGCTCTGCCCTGAGCCTCGTGAAGAGGTAGCGCTGCACATGGCTGAAGGAAAGGTTGTAGACGGCTTCGACCCCAGGGATCTGCTTTGCCGCAAAGGCTAGCTGCCGGAGTTGGAGCCCCCAAGCCTCTACCTTCAACATCTGCCTGGCGCGACCGTCAAAAGATGGGATTAGCTCCTCAGCGCAGACTCTCCTGACCTCTGGGCACTCGGAGATCCGGTACGCGATCCTTTCCTCGCATCCTGGGCTGCAGAGCACGTGGAAGAACGGAGCATACCGATCCCTCAAGCGCAGGACCCGCCCGTCCTCGGTCTTTATCCAGACCACCGCACCGGGTCCATCGATGTAGGCGTCCAATATCCAACCGCGTTCGCTCCCCAAACACGCCAAGCCTCCTTGAGCCCCAATCCGCCCGTCGGACGGTGCCCGGATGCCCCAAGCACCATCCTAGAGGTTACCACACGCGCAGATCGCACCGTGATAATCCCTGTCACTTTCGCCTGAAATCCTTGACACCACCATAGGATCAACATCGCATCTGCCAAGTGAGGGCAGGAAACATTTTCGCCCGACAGACTCTCCATGCATTACAATCATGAATGAAGGCACCTTTACTAGTGCAGGAGTGTTTTTGATTTTTCAGGTCCAGCTCCCTTTTTACTGGGATGAGGGAGGTAGCGGAGGGATCCGATCTTAACAAACCCGCTCTGGGTCAAGGAATCACTAACACGCCGAGTCGATGCGGCACTATGCATTGCCTCAGTTTTTATAAAAAAAGGGGAATTCGGGTTACATCAGGCAGGCTTTTTCCTCAGATCCGGCTTTTTCGGGGCCTTCGCCAGGTCAACTCTCGGGCCTGTGAGCGGCCCTGCCGGTTTGTCCTCAGAAGCCTCCAGCGTGATTTTGATTCGCAAGGATGGCTCCTTTGTCCGCACTGTGAATAGGAGCGGCTGGGCCGTCTCAGCGCTCACCTTGTTGGGGGTGAATGATTCCCTTGTGCAATCCACTTTCTGGCATTCAGCCCTGGAATGTAGCCTCAGCTGCTTTCCGACCACCTGTCTTGCCAAACCCTTGGCTGCCCGTGTGAGAGATATGGTGCACTTGGCGCCGTATTGGTTAGATGCGGAATAACTGCCTGGGCGCAGGAGCGAGGCTGCGAAAATGTCGCCATCACCGAGCATTCGGCTGTCGAAAGCCACGGATCTTGTGCCTCCTACCGCCCTCCAGAATAAAACAGAGTACCCGCCTGGACCCCTAGGCGCACTGAATACGACGTATGTCTCGGGGCTCACCGTATAGCAAGGAGCTGCCCCACCCAAATTGATGGTGACCGGTGTAGTGGGAGCGCTACTGTCCACGGTCAGCGTGAAAGTTGCGCAGGCAACCTCCCCCTGATTGATGACGGCGTTGTAGCAACCTGGCTCTGAAAAACGATGGAGCACGGTGGCCATGGGCCCAAGGGATCCGCTGTCAAGAGCCGCCTGGCTCAAAATGTGGCGGTTTATCCGGCTGCTTATTTTTCGGTTGATCACGAACTTCATGCTCATCCCCCCACATCCACCATCAGTACCATCTCCGAGTCGTTTACCTGTGCCCCAACGTACTCGATCGGCAGCTTCACAGGGATGAGGCTCCCTTCTGCGGGCATGATTTCAACGGGATCCTCGAGGCGGAAGATAGGCATCGTGTCCGCCAGCCAGATGGCGACGTAGGATTCGATTGTGCTCTCTATGCCTAGCGCATCGAAGATCAGGTTCTGCAGCCACTCGCCCAAATCGTCGGCGATGTCGAGCACTTCCCTCACCAGGTCTATGATGCTGCCTATCACGTCCACTATCGCGTCCGGGATGCCGAGGGACTCTGCAACAGCATTCAGCGCATTCTCAAGCATGTCACCCACGGTATCGGCTACATCTATTATGTCGAGGTCCACTCTGCTTGGCGCGATGTAGACCATCCACTCATTGGGGGTGCCGAGTCCGTAATACGTCTTCAGTCCAGCGTTGCAGCTGACCTCGGTTGTGAAGCCTGTAGGAAGGTCCAGGGTGAATTGCAGATCCGGGTTCCCCTCGAATATGCAGCCAAGATCGACGGGGATTAAAAACGGAGGTACAGGGATTGGAACATAGATTGTGAAGCACAAGGTAGGCAAGTTCAGCGCTATCGATACCTCAAGCTTGTCCCACTTGATGTCCAGCTCGCTGATCCTGATGGTGTTGTCTGGCTCGAACGAGACCGTGCCGTTCTCAAGGTGGAACTCCACATCGGCTGAAGCAGTGCCTGTGACCCCGAGCATGGACATTGTCCTTGGGGCGACCTTTATCTTGAACCGCCCCGTGTCCCTGATTATGCCGAAGATCCTCCTGAAGGCTGCCTCGGAGACTGCTGCTGTTATGTGCGCCGGTCCTGTCCTCGTCCTCGCCCGCTCTATACGGGTAGGGACAGGGGGACCGCCGTCGCTGCGGTTACCGCGGTCCGATAGTCGTTGAGGACGGGGAACTCGGCTCGAGGCTTAGTGAGGACTGGGAGAAGGTGCATAAAAATCGATAGAGGCTATTTGAGCATCAGGGTCGATTCTCGGATTGCAGCCGTTTGTAGCGGAGCAGCATCATGACAAAAAAAGGGTTTACGGGGCGGGGATCCAGGCAAGTGCCACGAGCCTGACTGTGACGTCGCCCTTCTTAGGAACCACGGCGACTTTTTGCAGGCTCTCCTTGAGCGGATCGCACTTCTCCAAAGCCCTGATCTCCGAATCGAAATCCTCCTCGAGAGCGGCTCTTTCCTTCTGGAGGGCCTCGAGATTCTCCCGGGAGCTCTCGACATCCCCCTTCTGCTTCGCAGTCCTCCCCAAATCCCGCGCGGTTGTCTTCACGCCGCCAATCGCTCTCCTGCCTAAGATGGCACCCAGCAGAGTCGATCCCGCAGATATCGCCGCCTGGTACTTCTGCTCTTTTGCCTGGAGCTCTTCCTTCTCCAGCATAGCCTTCGCTCTCCTTATCCGCTCGTCTAGCCTCGCCAGCTTAGGCGAATACCTCTTACGTATCCTTTCCACTTCTTCGTCCCGCCTCTCCCTGGCTAGCAGCTGCATCCTTATCCTGAAATCGCTCTCAGACTCGCCAGGCTTTGAGAGTGCCCCTAAGGACGGGCTCTTCAGGAGCTCCAATCTCCGATTGGCCAGGATCCAAGAGGCGAATTCCCTTTCCCAAGCAGCATAGTTCTTGGGGTTCGTTGCTGCCTTGGGCAGCTCAGCGAACTTTGATGGGACCGATGGACGCCTCTCCAAGGCAGGGGGGGCACCCCATACAGCCGCGTTATTCCAGTCTACCGGCACTATGCCGTCGGTGATGGGTGCGACAAGGCAGACCTCTTCGACCGCATCGATTCCGTTCTTTGCATCACTGTAGCGTACCTGCGCTACCCCGAGCAGTGATGGTGCGTAGATTATCGGTTCTCCCTTGGAGGCTGCCGCAGGCAAAAAATACTGGGGTATTTCCGGCGGCAGCATGGGCGGGCTTTCGGCGGTTCCTTCGGCAGGAGCCGCCAACTTGGCGCTATGCTCCGCCTTCGGCGGGGGCTCCGATCCGGATGCCTTGATGGGCTCCATCAGGGACTTTATCTGATCCCTGGTCAAGGGCCCCCTGAGGTATGACATCGCCCAGCGGGTCTCGAAGACCACCGGAACTGCTTCGTGGACATTGTGCATGAGGAAGACCCGCTTGTCTAGGCTATTGATTATCCTGTCGTACTCATCGCGCGGGATCTGCCCCCCGGATGCTCCAGCGACCCCTTCCAGCGCCTCGAGTATCCTGAGCTTGTCCCGATCCGTTTGCAGCCGGCCAATGAACCACGTCCCTGCATTCGATAGGGCCTTGTAGTCGAGATCGACGGGGTTCTGCGTTGCGAGGAGTACGCCCAGCCCGAATGCCCTGGCCTGCTTCAGGAGCGTCATCAGGGGCCTCTTCGAGGGAGGGTTGGCCACAGGCGGGAGGTACCCGTAGATCTCGTCTATGTACAGGAGTGCGCGCAGGCTCGTGGTCCCGGACTGGATCCGCATCCACCCGACGAGGCTGTTCAGAAGTAATGAGACGAAGAACATCCGCTCGGCATCGCTCAGGTGCGCTATGTAGAAGATCGAGACCCTCGGCTTCCCGGCAGGGGTGTACAGGAAGCTGCCGATGTCCAAGGGGGACCCCTCCAGCCAGAGCCTGAAGCTCGGGGATGCCAAGAGGCTGTTGAGCTTAAGCGCCAGGGCGAATCGGTCCTTGGACGGGAAGAAGGTCTCAAGCTCCATTACGCCGACGCGCTTTACCCTCGGGCTCTGGACCTGAGAGATCAGGCTGGCTAAATCAAGGCTGGATCCGCCCCTCCAAGAGTCGGCGATTATGTTGGAGAGGAGGATGTGCTCCCTTGACCTGAGCGGATCGCCATCCACGCCGACCATGCCCAAGAGGCTGGTGACGGTGCTGCTTATCCTCTCGTTTAGGAGCTCCTCGTCCTCCAGTATCTGCCTCGGCGGGACCTCGAAGGACTTGAGTATCGAAACAGGGATTCCGGCACTGCTCCCGGGGGTGAAGATCGCGAAATCCGACGACTGGCGCAGGCGGCGGATCCTCTCCCCGTCCTGCCCCCACTCAGAGAGGCCTTTCCTCCACTGCTCCGCTTGGCGCGCAGCATACTCCTCGACCGAGAGCCCCTTCTTTGCGGCGTCCTCTGCGTTGACCCAAGGGAGGAAGTCCTCCTTCTTGAGGTCCGGGAAGGTCAGCAAGAGGTTAGTGATGTCGCCCTTAGGGTCGATCACGATTGAAGGGACGCCATCCATCGCGGCCTCCTCGAGCAGGCAGATGCAGAGACCGGTCTTCCCGCTCCCGGTCATACCTACGCAAACGCCATGGGTCGTCAGGTCCCGCGAGTCGTATAGCAGGAGCTCGCCGGAGCGGTTGCGCGTCCTGACGTCGTACCCGCGACCCAAATAGAATACGCCAAGCTTCTCAAAGTCATGCATTTCCGGTTGCCCCATGCAAAATACTCGCAAGCTGTGGATAAATCCTTGATCTATCAGCGCCGCAAAATGCAGGTAACGGAAAGGGAGATGCAGGGAGCGGCTTCAGCTGCGGTGTGCACAAACATCTACCCGTGCCCTTTCCTAGACTGAAAGGCATACAGCGGCCGAGGACCGCCCACAGACTTATCCAATGGCGCAGAACGGGAGGGGTCGGCGACGGGCCCAAACCTTTTTTGCATCCAATGCTAATGATCAGGCGTCCGACCCTCTAGCACAGCAACCTTGGCCTCCAATGCCTTTATCCTGGCCTCCTTCTCAGCGAGGTCGCGCTTCAGCGCCTCTATCTCGCCCCTGTTGTGCGCGTTCGCGGTCAGGTTCATAACGTCCAAGGCGATCGGGATCCCGGAGGCTGCCATCGCCGCGTACTCCCTGTCCCATGCATCCCGGACTAGCAGGTCGAACCCGGACCTGTTCTCCTGGCACCTCATAAGCTGCAGGTATGCGCCCCTCAACGACCCGAGGAGCTCCTGGTACGACTGCCTGAATGGCGGGGTTATCCTCCCCATAAGATCACCTCCATGGCAATTTTCAGAAAAAGCTATCAGTGCGGATGCGGGCGTTGCCCGGTCGGGGTGCCTCAGAAGCATCGCACGGACGCCTCCCCTGACGCTGCGGAAGTCAACGACAACCTGGGATAGGTCCAAGACTAGGCTGGAGCAGAGCCTGCAGTCGCGGGATGTCAAGATGGCTGCGGCGCCGGTCTCCGAGGCCATCCTCCACAAGGAGGAGGCGACCAGATCCATCTCCAATGTGCCCTCGCCCGCCCTGCCCCGGAAAGCCGAGATGTCATGGGCAGCGATGAGGACTGTCCGCCCGGATTCCCTTACTGCCCGCTCGAGCGCGCCAGCCGCCCAGGGCTGCCTCTCCCTGCTGTACGCCGCTGTGAAGAGGATCCTTTCCAGCACTCCACCATAGTCTAGCCCATTGTGCTTTGCGATCAGGGAGATCCTGCCTGGCGAGATCTCGCTCCTGGTGCCATAGTAGTCGGTGTTGTTCATGTAGGCGACCTCTCCCCTGGAGGACCCCGCAACCAGGATGCTGTGGAGGAGCGCGTCCAAGAACCTTGGGGCGCCCGAGAAGAGGTAGGTGACGCCGCTGCAGATTCCGCCGGTTAGCGAGTCCAAGGCAGGGCAGCCGGTCATCAGGGGTTCGCCCCGCGGCTGGAGCGAAGAGGCCCTGACAAAGCCCGCGCCCCGCAAAGCAGCAGCGCCTGAGGAAGCTTCAGAAGGCAGTCCCTGAACGCCCCCTGCGCCGCAGTGTGCCCTGGCACCTGTCCCCAACGACAACGCACCTACCAGATCATGATATTATCACTTTCGCCAAGAAATACCATTTCAAGAACATCAAATCGCCATGGCAGGGCCTGTGTTGTGAAACAGGATAATTTCGCCGCAGAGTCTCTCTCCGGACCTGCTTTTTCCCGATCTGGCGCGCGTTTAAGAGGCAGGGTTGATGCAGTGCAGCACCGATTATCAGATCGGGGAAATGAAAAAGGAAGAACAGGCGGAAAAGCGGTTTGGCTAGTGCAGAAGCTCGAGGTTGTTGTCCAGCCTGTTCTCCGCTAGGAGGGAAATAGCTTCATCGATTTCCTCCACATTGGTTATGTAGACTTTGATCCCGCTCAGCATCAGGGACTGGTATGCCCCCATGCCCATCCCTCCTGAGACCACAATTTCGCAGCCGTCAGCCTGCTGGATCATGGACTTGTGCCTCTCCTCGCTCCCGAGGTGGACGCCCTCGTGGGCCTCACGGTCATGGCGACCGTGGTTGACGCATCCGCCCTTCGGGATAAGCCGCTTGCTGACAACGTTCTTGCCGTCGAGCTCGACCAGGAGGTAGTACGGCGCCCTCCCGAAATGCCTGCAGATGGTCTTGCCGTCCTCCGTCACAAAAGCAACCTTCATCCTGAACACCTTTTTGGGATATATCACACTATATGGCAGTATTTAAATTTTGTGATAAGTCCCTATTTTGGGACCGGCTTGAATTGGGCAAACGTATGGGTTGCCGAATACGAGCGGAGGGCGGCGCAGGCATTTTGGAAGGAGAGGGTGCCACGTGTGCCCCAAACCAGCACGGATGCGGGGAAGAAAAGCTGGTGCACAAGTTCCGCCGAACCACCACAAGCACATATACGCTCATCCGCTGCTCTAACCCGGACTCCGGACGGGCTGTTTGAAGGACAGTGTCGATACCACGATGGACTGGCATTTCCATTGGAATGTTAAAAAAGAAAGGTGGTTTATGGTGTCTTAGGCCGATTCCTTGGACATTCTCTTCGCTAAGGAGTAAGCTATAGGCAGCAGCATTATTGCGAACGCTATTGCGAACGCCCACGAGACGTTTGCTACGATCGTGGTGACGCCCGGGAATGTGGCGAAGATCGCGCCTGCGCCTATTATCAGGAAGATCGAATAGAGGACGAATTTCGCATATCCGGCGACTGGCTTGAACTCTGCGTGG
Source organism: Candidatus Methanosuratincola sp. (assembly GCA_029907755.1). Taxonomy (GTDB): domain Archaea; phylum Thermoproteota; class Methanomethylicia; order Methanomethylicales; family Methanomethylicaceae; genus Methanosuratincola. The sequence goes on along the minus strand of JARYLH010000009.1, from coordinate 814 downwards.
TCGTCAAGGATCGACTTGACGAGTCCATCGGTGAGAGAAATGCCCACTGCGATTATTACGAATCCGAGGATCAGCGGGTAGACAGTGTCACCGGCGAGGAGCAGCGTTTCGAGCGCAAGCAGCAGTATGAAAGCAATGAGGCCTATGAAGAGCAGGTTCCTCAGCATGTCCGCAATCTCTGTCTTGTCCTCCGGGAAGAGCGGCTTAATCGTCCTGCCTATGAACGACGCTAGGAAGTCAACTAAGACGGTTCCGAAGATGATTATCAGGATACCCGCGAGAAGTCGGGGCAGGTAGTTGGCTATCACGGTCATGTATTCGCCAAATACACCAGGGATCTGCAGCACCTCAACCGCTAGAATCACCGAAAGGATGATTATGAATGCCTTGACCACTCCGCCGATGAGATCCGACAGGTCTAGACCAGATGCCCTGAATGTCTTGCCAACCATGCTCTGGTCAAAAGCCTTTTCCATGCCAAGCCTCTCGACAAGCTTGTTGACGGTCTTGCCGACCACGGATCCTATCAAGTAGCCTATCACAAGTATGATTATTGCAGCCACGATCGCAGGCAGCGCATATATGATGTTCTGGAACATGTTTACAAATACTTCGACAATGTCGACCATTCTATTTCCCATTTTAAAATATAGCTTTATCGAATAAAAAGTTAATTCTTATAAATGCATTATAAAAGCTTTTATTATTCCTATATCCAAAACAGAAAGCATCTTGCCATGCCAGGTCCCCTAGGAGAGCTTCATAGCCCGCGATCCCAGAATGGGCGCCCAATCACCAACACACCTGCATATTC
>JARYLH010000099.1 GCA_029907755.1 Candidatus Methanosuratincola sp. | reverse complement strand
CTCCCCATGTCCTGGAAGATGTTCGATTGCGATCCAGGAACGGGAAGCTCGACGACCTTCCTCCTCGCCGAGACATGGACCTCATGGACGCTTCTTATCTCGACAGTGGCGCCCTCCTCGTCAACGCGCTTTATCAGGTCAATGTCGTCAAGCTTGATGTACACGCTCATCCCTCACCGTAATGCCTCCGCATCTCGTCCTCGAGTATCCTCGAGATCTTCCTCTGGAGCTCCAGGAGATCCTCGCCGCCCTCAACCGCTACATTGACCCTAACTTCCCTTTGCATTGGGTATACTTGGGGCTCTTCGAGCTCCATTGGAACCGGGAGATTCTCCGCCGTTCTCTCGTAATCCTCGTCAATGCCCGATCTTGACCCAATTCCAGCGGGGATTGCGAGCTGCGGCGCGACTATGCTGGATCTGACCTCCTCAGCCAAAGCAGCCAAGTTGGGCACCGAAAGGGGCACCGCCGCCTTCAATGTGCCTGGCAACCCGCTCCCCTGCAAGGGTCTAGCGGAAGGCGCTCCCGGGGCTGCAGCCTGCTCGGCAGCAGCCTGCCTGATGGGAAAAGCTTGGGCCGATGGTGCAGGCACGCTCTTCCGGCCAGGCAGCATGAGTGCTATGGTTGGTACAGAAAGTGCAAATAGCGCAGGGGAAACTGCCCCGAAGATGGGCTTCAAGACGCAAGCAGCCCTGCGGAACTCTGCGCTCTCAATAGCGGCGGCGAGGGGCAAAAATGCCGCCTCCCCTGATCCGGCCTCCCCCTGCGGGTGTGCGAGCCTTTCCGATCCGTCGCCCAATGATGCGCCCCCCGCTTCTGAGGCCCTAGCTAGTGCGATCCCGGCTGCTTCGGGCGGCGCCCTCCATTCACCAACTGCCTCTGCGGTCCCGGTCGGTTTCGGGGATCGCGGGAGCTGCTTCTCCGCCATCTCCGCCGCTTCCGACACCTTGATTCCAGTTCCTGAGATCGCTGCCCCTTCTGCAACGCCCCCTGTGCTGCCCATCCCATCCCGCAGCGGCTGGAGCTCCGGGAGCTTCATTCTGGTGGGCGGTTGCTTGCCTGCCGAAGGGAGAGTAGCGATTGTCTGCTCTGGGGTGGCTGCCGGTGCGGCGCCAGCCGCCTTCCATCCGAGAGGCAGGGCCCGAGGTGTCCTTCCATGGAAAGCACTCCCAGCGGCGCCTGAGAATGCAGCAGTCGCCCGTGTTCCGAGCAGCGCCGCGGTTGCCAGAAAACTGGATGAAAGTGCCAAGCCGCTGTAACTAGGGGTCTGCGCCACCCTTCTCCCGACCCCTTTTCCGGTCTCCTTTTGGGACCGGTCTCTTGTCGCGGCTGGAGCAGGGGCTCCTCCGATCACTGTTCCTGCCGGAGGGTCTGGCGTGCGGACTCCCCTGCTTTCCTCCACCTCGGGTTCCGCACGAATGCCCTCAACCGCTTGGGTGGCTCCTCCTGTTGCATTCTGGCATGGCGCAAAAGCAGGGGGCATAGAACTGGAGATTGCGCTGGAGTACGCGGCCGCAGCCTTTGCCACGCTCCCTGCGGCTGAAAGGCTCAGGACCACAGTGAGCGGCGCTCTCCCCCGCTTTGGAGAGGGAATTCCGCCCTTTCTTGGTGCAGTTGCGCCGGACCTTGGTACGGATCTGCCTTTAGGACGAGACCAAATGGCAGCTCCGGCATGCGATGCAGAAACCCTCGTAATCACAGCAACCCCAGTGATTGCTACCCTGACCGCCTCTTGGACCTTGGAGAAAGACCAAAGTAGAGACCTGAGGCTCCCGAGCACTGCCTTCAGCGTCCTGGACGATGCCCAAACTCCAGTCACCGTGAAGCAAGCCCTGAGTGTGCTACCTCCTGCGCCTGCGTACCCCTGCATGAGCCTCCTGCTCAAAAGATCCCAGATTGTACTCATGATCTCCGGTCCACTCTTTTTATGGGGGCTCTTTAGTCCTCTACCACCTCGATCCGGGTGATCCCTTCTGCGGCCAGCCTTGCAGCCTCCGCGACCCTCTGCCTGTGCGCCATTGCGGCTGTCAGGAAGAGTATCTGATCCCTGGTCAGGTCGCCAGGTCTGTCGGCAAGCCTGTAACCGCAGTCTAGGCAGAGGACCGCGAGCTCCAGCCCCTCCGGGCTCCTAACGAACTCGTCCATCATCTTTTTTTTTAGGGCCCTCCACGCCTGCCACGCCGCTCATCTCGAGGATCTTCATGCCTATGTACTCAGGAACACCGAATTTCATCGATGCGACCTCCTCTACTGTCAGCTTGGGTTCGACCATCCCCATCGAGACGACCAGCCTGAGCGCCTCGAAGTTCTTCGAGAGGTCCACCTTCGAGAAGTCGGGTGTCCCATCCTCCTTGAGGCTCACCGCGCCTACCGTGGCAAAGACCTTTGTCAGTTCGCCGTCAGTCAGGGGGCGGATCACAACGTCCGCCCCGTACTCCTTGATGTGCACCGTCGCCCTCGCATTGGCTCCCTCGAGTATCGCCTGCTTAGTCAGGCGTGGGCTCTCTACCACCTATCACTCCTCCCTGAGCCTAGTCGCCGTCCAGCTGTAGTCAGTCACCCCGACGCCGTTTGCGTCCATCGCGAAGCTCTTCCCCTCGAGGTAGCAGTCGTCGAAGATCAGCTTCTTCACCGTGCTGCCCCACTTCTTCAGCTCCACGACGAGCTGGAACGAGTTCTTCTCAGTCACGCTGCTGAGCAGTTTCTTGTCGAACGGAGGGTAGGTGGACCTGACCCGCATCGACCCGGAGATGAACATGGGGCCGTAGTCGACGCCGATCCTCTCGTCGACCCCTATGTGGTGTATGTTCTGGCGGTTCCTGACTATCTTGTACTCTATCGACATCAGCCCTGGTATGGTCTTCCCGTCTACTGTGATGCTGCTCACATTCGCGGATATTATGGACTCTGACACTTCCCTTCACCCCCTCACGCCTGGACCGTTATGGTAGCATAGATGTAATCCATCGCCCTCACCGGCCTCACCGCTATGTCAACGCGGACTACCCCTTGCGCGAAATCCATCTGTGAGGAATAGACGTCAACCAGGAATGCCGGCTCCTTGCCGTCTGTGCTCGGGACTATCGCGTTCTCCCTCTCCATCTGGATCAGGAACTCAGTGATCTTCTCCTTCAGCGCGCCCCTCCCTTGAGCCGTGTTTAGAGTCCCGATGAAGTTCTCGGAGATGTTCTTGGTGCCCCTCACCGCATGGTCGGCAATCCTGATCACGCTGATCTGCTCCTTGCTCGAGGTGATCGCCTTCTCGACGATCAGCCCCCTGCCCCGCCGCGCCTCAATCGGGAGCACCCCTGCCTTGAGCAGCTCCATCAGCTCGGAGGGAGTATACCTCCTCTCGAGCTCGGCGATCCCCGTCAGCGCCTTGAATGTCGGCGACTCGTAGTAGTTCAGCCTGCTTATCAGCCCGGCAACCGCACCGGCGACGCCGTACGGGGCGACAAGCACGAACCTGTCGCTGGCTAGCGCGCTTGTCCTCTTGACTATGTCCTGGATGCTCTCGCCGGGTCCGACCGTGCCGATCCCGATGCGGTTCTTGGCGTCCTTGCTCATGTTCATGCAATGCGCGTCGACCATTGCGTGGACCTTCGGATCCCAGCAATCCGCTACAAAGACAACGTCAACGTCCTCCTCCATCTCGAGCATCTCGAGCGCCTTTTCGTAGGATGAAGGATCTGGCTTCGCAGTGACGCCGCCCTCGAACTGCCCCTCGCCGACCATCAGCAGCCTGGTGGCTGCTTTGCCCCGCTTCCCGAGGTCCTTTGCGGTCGCAAGCTTCGAGCCCCTGTTTATCACATCGACCGCATATAGCTCGCTCGACCTGTCCATTGTGATGTTGTCGAACGCCTCAAACCTCGTCCCGTCTGTAATCTGGAGCGAGAAAGAGCCCTCTATCGCGCCAGCTGAGACCGAGTACCTCAGCTTGTTCCCGGATTCCCCCACTTCCTTTGCTTCAAGCCTCAGCGCCTCCTCCCCCTCCGCGTCCTTCAACAGTGCGGATGCATTCGTTGTCCCAGCGGCCTCTATGCGGGTCGCAAAGACCTCGAATACACCATTCATGAAGCAAATCCTGGCCTCCTTCGTCAGGCTGAACGAGGGGTCAGAACCGAACTTCTCCTGATACTCCCTGTAGCTGGTGACCGGGACTGGCGTCAGGATCGGCCCCTTCTCGGCGGTCCCGATAATCCCGACGACTCCAGACGGGTGGAGCTGCTGGGGCACTATCTCCTTGACTACCTGAACCTCTACGCCTGGTAGAATTCGTACCAAATTAGACCCCGTTTTTATATCGCTCAAAATTGTATATAAGCGTATTTAAAAAATATAAATCATGGTCATAGTTAATTACATCCCAAGCTGTGCTGTTGAGTGTCACAAGCGCACCCGTACCGGAGACGTCCAAGTATGTTGCTGGGTAAGCCATGTTGTAGACGTCTGCAGTGATATCCACCAGGTAAACTCCTTCTGCATAAACAACTTCGTCTGGCAAGTGGAACTGCGTGTAAGTTCCATATGGTCCGCTGCGGTAGAATACGTTGTTTGCAAAGTTACGAGTGCCTGAGAAGTAGCTCTCTGTAACTGCAAGCCTTGTTGCATCGTCAATGTATTCCAACCCTATTCTGTTCCAAGCGATGCCCGCATAGTAACCGATTCCATCATCAGTTGCGCCGTATTCAACAAGATTCCCATCTGCGTCTTTTACTGTTGCGCCAGTTAGATAGACCTTCATTGCCTCTGTGTGCCAAGATCCTCCTGTACCCCAAGTGACTTCAGCAAACTCGATATCAGGTAATCCAAGCACATTCCAGAATTTGTCTGCAAAAGTGTAGTGGCTCCATGTCCTTGCCCCGGTGGCGAAGAAGTAGTCACTGACGCCGGAAGGAGCAGTTGCGTCAAATGGACCTAGCGCGTTGGATGGGTTGAGACGGTCTATTTGGCTTGTAGGATTATAAGGATCAAAATTGACTGATACAATATCCCCCACTGTGAAGCCAGTGGCGTACATCGGCTCGTACTCCGCGTCGACCGTGACGTCAACGCTGCTCGGTGTCGTGTTAATCCAGCAGTCTTCCAGCGGCATGATTTCTGTCACAGTGTAGTCTCCAATGGGCAGCTCTATCAATGCCGGCGTGTCATAGACCGTCCCGCCGACATCCACTTTCC
>JARYLH010000098.1 GCA_029907755.1 Candidatus Methanosuratincola sp. | reverse complement strand
GTTGACGCCTCGTCGTCCGGGGTAATGTTCACGTGCAATCCGGTCTCGGGCGCAGACGAGATCGTCGTTGAGTCGACCTGGGGGCTCGGCGAATCGGTCGTTTCCGGGAGAATCACGCCTGACCGGTTCGTGATCGGTAAAAACCCATTCGCGCTGAAGGAGAAGAAGATCGGAAACAAGCCAACCGCGGTCTACCTCTCGATGTCAGGGACCCTGCCCGTCGAGGTGGAGCCGCGGCTGCGGGCGGAGCCTTCCCTGTCGGACTCGGATCTCAGGAGGCTGCACGATCTCGGAATTAGCATAGAGGCGTGGTTTGGGGCGCCCCAGGACATAGAATGGGCCTTGGGGGGAGGCGAGTTCTACATACTCCAGTCTCGACCGGTGACGACCGTGGGAAGGGGCGAGACGCTCTGGACGAGGGCGTACGGGGACGAGTACTGGGCCGATGTGACCTCGCCGCTCTTCTTCTCATGGCTCGGCGAATGGCTCTCCAAGTACGTCCTCGAGGAAGGGTACCGGGTGATGGGGTACTGGGAGCTCCAGGGGCTGGACCTCCTGAAGCTGCACAAGGGCCACATCTACTTCAACACAGCCGTGCTCGAGGCGGTCTTCACGTTCAACCCCCGCTTCTCCAGGACGAAGGAGCTCCTGAACTACTTCCCTGAGAAAGACCAGGAGAGAGTCGCAAACGCAAAGACGAAGATTTTGAAGCGCATCTGGGCAGAAGTCAGGATCTTCTTCAAGGACAGGGACGGTATGATAACCCGCACCTACAAGGCATACGAGGAGTGGGCTGAAAGGTTCCTGGAGGAGATGAAGGGCTTCGACTGCCTGGACCTGAGTGCACTCTCGGATGCCGAGCTCCGTTTCCAGTACGAGCGCATGGTAGAGAAATTCCTAAAACACTTCCGGCTGATCAGGTACGGCATGGTGACGCACAGCATCGGGACGAATATGATGGTCAAGAGGTGGCTCTCGGACTGGCTGGGGGACAGCTCCGGCGCTCTCTATGCCAGCATCGTCTCAGGCCTTCCAGACAACAAGACGATAAAGACGAACAACGCCCTCCTCGAGCTCGCGCGCGCCCTCCGGAGCGACCCAGCAGCCTCGTCGCTCATCAGGGACCGACCATCCGGCGCATTCATCGATGCCCTCCGGAGCGACCCCGCCCTGCGGACCTTCTCCGATAAGTTCTATGCCTTCCTCAGGGAGTACGGGCACCGTTCCCACACGCGGGAGATGTACTTCCCGAGGTGGGCCGACGACCCGACCCTTGTCGTCGACATGCTGAAGTCTCTGGTCAACTCGCCGGACGTCGATGTTGAAGGGATGGAGAGGGAGAAGATCGAGAGGCGGCTAGCCGCCGAGAGGGAGATACTGGAGAGGATCTCGAGGCTGAGGTTCGGCTTCTTCAGAAAGCACCTCTTCCGGATCATTATGAAGTATGCCCAGATATACCTGCAGTTCAGGGAGAACCAGCGCTTCTACCTTGACCACATCATCTACAGGCAGAGGCGGATATTCGTGGAGTACGGGCGGAGGCTTGCCCAGAGGGGGCTGATAGAGGGCGAGGACGACGTCTTCTTCCTCACCAAGGAGGAGATCTTCGCGATGGCGGAAGGGAGAATGCCTGACATGAAGGGGAGGATCAGGGAGAGGCGAAGGGAGTTCGATGAGTACAGGGACAGGCTGCCCCCGAAGTTCCTCAAGGGGAAGGCGGAGTTCGACGACACTCTGACCCTCGACAAGGGGGTTACGAGGGTGACTGGGACCTCGGCTAGCCCTGGGATCGCGACCGGGAAGGTCAGGGTGGTCGAGTCGATAGAAGGGCTCGGCGAGGTGGAGACCGGCGAGATACTGGTCGCCTCCAACACCGACCCTGGCTGGACGCCCGTCTTCTCGAAACTGGGCGGTCTCATCACAGAGACTGGGGGAATACTCTCCCACGGCGCGGTCGTCTCCAGGGAGTACGGGATCCCTGCGGTCACAGGGGTAAAGGACGCGAAGAGCATCTTCAGGACCGGTCAGACTGTGACCGTGGACGGGAATCAGGGAGTGATATTGCTGCTCGGTTGAGCTTGCGTGAGGTGTTGAGCACATGGTTCGTGAAAGCACGGATGTCCTTCACCCGCCCGGAACCGATCCGGACTGGAGCGAGAGCTTCTACTTCAACTTCTACGACCGAAAGAGCGGGATCCTGGCATTCATGAGGATCGGCATCACACCCAACAAGGGTAAAAAGAACTTCTTCTGCGGGCTTATCATGCCTGACGGCGAGTTCCTGGTCAACAAGTCCGAACTGGGGCTGCTCGGAGAACCGTTGGAAGCCGGCCCACTGAGGTTTGAGAAGATCGCCCCTGAAAGGCTCTGGTCGCTTTCATTCGACGGGCACCTGCTCCGCCAAGAGCCCGGGGCCCCCGGTGGGCGGGCAAAGAGGGTCCAGTTCAAAATACTCTTCGAGTCCCTGAATGAGATTTTCGACTACAGGGAATGCGTGAGCGGTCGCAAGGAGATCGTCTCCGGGCGGGTGGCCTCCGAGCACCTGGAGCAGTTCGGCCGTGCCACGGGATCGATGAGCGTAGGCGGGTCCGGCTTTGAGATCAGCGCCCTCGGTGAAAGGGACCACTCGTGGGGCGTCCGCGACTGGAATGCCCCGAAGATGTGGGTGTGGCTTACCTGCCAGTTCTCCGAGGAGCATGCGCTGAACGTCACCAAGCTTGTGATGGGCGACGAGGAGGTCGACGCCGGTTTCGTACACAAAAGGGGCAGAAATCTTCCCGTGATCTCAGCTGAGATAGAGACCAGATATTCAGAGGGCGGGGTCCCCTCCTCTTTGAAGCTTCGCCTGAAAGACGGGGAGGGGCGGCTCCACGATATCGATGCGACAATTGAGAAAATGGCAACGCTCCCATTCAGGAGCGAGGATGGGAAGCACCTTTCCATCCTGTACGAGCCGCTCGCAAGGTACGAGCAGGGCGGGGAAACCGGTTACGGCGTCGCGGAGTACCTAGTCAAAAAGTTCTAGCCCGCGCCATACCGTTCCGTTCTGTGAGCCCGTACCGCTCAGAACACTCTGATCGCGCCCTCCGGGCATACTTCCACGCACTTCATGCACTTCGTGCAGAGCGAGTTCCAAACTGGGGTGATCCTCCAGTACTGCGGGTCGATCGGATCCTGCTCGACACTCAGCGTCTCGTGCATGATGAGCACGGCCGGATCGCAGACCCTGAGGCACCTGCAGCACTCTCTCGGGTCGACCTTCCCTCTCTCCCCACACTTCTCATAGTCTACCTCGATCCGTATCTTCTCCGGCAGCCCAAGCACTAGAATCTCCCCCTCGCGACTGGGACCTCCTCGCGCGGCACGAGGTTCAGTGCATCGTGGGCGCACGAATGCCTGCAGACGCCGCACCCCCAGCACCTCCTCGGGTCCACGACTGCCCTACCCAGCGACGGGACTAGCCTTATCGCGCCGAACTGGCACTTGTGGACGCACATCCCGCATGCCTGGCAGTTGTCCGCATCGACCCTCACCACATACTCTGATTTGTATACCGTATGCAAGCCGAAGTCCTGCCTGAGCCTGAGACCGCCGCACTCCGGGTTCTCGCAGGAGCATATGGCGTTGATGTAGGGTACAGGCTGGAACCAGACCGATGCAACATACCCCCTGCGGTTGTGCTCCTCGATCCTCTCCATCGCTTCCTCCCGGCTTATCCTTGCCGTGTTGTTCTCTGGGATGAAGCGCGGGAGTTTCTCAATTACTGTGGAGAGGACCCCGAAGTTGATGCAGCACCTCTCTTTAATGCCCCTCTGCATCCACCTGCACATGCAGTAGTTCTCGATTATCGGTTCGGCTGCAAGGTTCCCTAGGATTATCTTTGCCTCCTCGAGGGGTATGACCTGGCCGAAGTGCCCGTCCGCCCTCCTCGGGTTCCGGTTCTTGGACTCGCTGTGGATCATCCTCTCGGCCTGCCATCGCAGCACCCTCCCGATTATCGGCAGCTTGAGCTTGTAGCCCAGGTCGACGGAGGAGATCCCCATGATCTTCCTGATGTAGACCTGCTCGAAGTTGGTCCACTGCTCGCTCAGGTACTCCTTTGCCCTCAGCTCGTCCGCCAGCTCATTCGAGTAGTTCCTGGCATTCATGTACCACCTCTTCCCCGCGCCGTGTTTGGTGCACCAGTCGCACACCGTCGATCACCGGTTTGCGATATTCTCTCTCCCGCTCAGGATATATCGCTTGTGAGTAATCGCTGCACCGTGGAATGGTCGGTCGTAGGAGACTCTTTCACTAGGCAATATTCAGAAATGCTGCAGAGGGGCACTGACTTGTCTTCTACGGCTGCAAGAGGGACAAATTTCAGTGGGACACGGGTGACCGCCCCGAATTGAGTGAGATCTGGGAAAATCAGTCCAAGTGAAATTGCCTGAAAAAGTCAATCCTTATTACGGTTATTTTTACTAATCAGTTGCAAGAGGCTTCTGTACCGCTGGAGGAACTCCTTTCCCTTCTCTGTGGTGCAGTACTTCGTTCCGTCCCCCAAGGTACTCAGGAGCCCGTGGTCGACCAGCAGCCTTATGTGCTCTTCGGCACGGAGGAAATTGAGGTTTGCATTGTACACAATTGCGGTCTTGTTCACCCCGCCCTTCTTATCCGCAACCTCTAGTATCGAGGAGAGGACATCGAATAGTGCCCTCTTGGATTTCCCCAAACCTATCCCCCCTTCTGCCTCCGGACAACCGCCAATCCTAGAAACTGAAATCTATTAATTATATTATTAATATAATATAAAAACATTATTATGTTTATCTGTAATACAATAATTGAATAAAAAAGCAAAAAAGGTATTAATCTTCGGAAATCTTATACGTGTACTTGGTGCCGTTGTCAATCACCGAGAACTGGTGCTCCTTATCAATCAGCGTGTGCAAGATCGGTCTGGCCAAAATCTCGGCTAGCTTCTTCAGCTCCTCGAAGTCCTTGACTTCCACGCGTTTGGTCGTCGCCTCTTCCTCCTCGATCTTGGCTTTCACTATGACGTCCTTATTCGCACTCAGTATCTGCTCGACCAGACCTTTACTGCTCTTCGGCGGTCGTTTTCTTAAGTGCATCCATCCCGTGAAGGCGAGCCCTGCCAGTGATGCCAAGAGCGCTACCGCGAACAGGATCCTCTGATTGCCCACATATTCGTATGTGACCCGCTTAGTCTCGACTAATTTCCCGTCCTTCGAAGTGCTG
>JARYLH010000097.1 GCA_029907755.1 Candidatus Methanosuratincola sp. | reverse complement strand
TAGACCCTCCTCAGAACCGTGACGTATGTGCTCGAGCCCGACCCCCCGATATTCTGTGCCAAGCCTATCGATGCGTCAGGGACTTGCATCTTTCCTGCCCTTCCTGTCAACTGTAGAAATAATTCCGCGATCTGATAAGCGCCCGTGGCCCCAACAGGGTGTCCCCTGGACTTTAAACCCCCGCTCGGGTTCACCGCAACTATCCCGCCAGGCTCAAAAGCACCGTTCGCCATCATTTTGTGGAATTTACCCCTCTCGCAGAAGCCGAGATCCTCCAAAGAAAGCACCCCGGTGATTGTGAAGGTGTCGTGGATCTCAGCAACATCAACATCCGCAGGTGAGATGTGCGCCATCCTATATGCGCGGTCAGCCGCAGTCACTGTCGATTTGAAGGTCAAAAGACTCTCTCTTGAGGCGATATCGATCGTGTCTGTTGCGCCAGAAATGCCCGCGACTTCGATAAATTGGTCTGAGTATTTTTTGGCATCCTCAAGAGGGCACAAAATTAACGCAGCCGCCCCGTCGCCAACTGGAGCGCAGTCAAAAAGGGTTATCGGGTCTGATATCATATCGGAACCAAGGACGGTCTCACGCTTTATCTCAAAAGGCAGCTGCGCGAACGGGTTCCTTGATCCATTCCTGTGCATCAGAACTGAGAAGTCAGCAAAAGCCTCCCTTGGCACGCCATAGTGATTCATGTAGTAGCGCATTATCATCGCATTCAACGAAACAAAACTTGAGCCGTAGAATAGCTCATACTCTGCATCTGCAGCCTTACCCAAAGAGAGCGTGGTATTTCCGCCCACCCCATCTGTCAACTTTTCGACCCCGCCAGTCATTACGACATCATACATGCCTGATGCAACTGCAGAGTAAGCGGCAAGGAAGGCTGCGCCGCCTGAGCCGCAGGCTGCCTCCACGCGATAGGCAGTATTGGGGATAAAACCGAGGTAGTCGGATAGGAGAGCCCCGATGTTGTTCTGATCAGACAGGTCTGATGCACACATGTTGCCAACTATCAAAGCATCAATTGCAGGGGAGTCCGTTTGGTTTAATGCCGCAATTCCGGCATCTCCGAACAGCTCTTTCAGCGACTTCTTCCAATGTTTGTCAACCTTCGTCATACCTGTTCCGATTATGGCTACTTTACGCATCGTTTGGCCCTCCTACACGACGATCTTTCGCCTCATCTTTGCATATATTGCATATTCGAGGTTCTTCTTCCGACTTATGTAATCTGCAATACGGGGGGCTTTATCACGTCTCGAGACTATCCCCTCGCATACAGTGAAGCTAAAGGCGTCGCTCCCTGCGCCAGAGCCGAAACTCGCCAAGAAGATACGCTCACCTGGCTTCGCCACATCAAGGACTGCCGATAGACCTGTCACTGAAGACCCCGCGTAAAGGTTTCCGATATATGGAACTAAAAAGCCAGCCTCAATCTGCTCTTTTTTGAACCCCAGTATCTTCGCAGCCCTAATTGGAAACTTACCGTTAGGCTGATGGAAAACCGCGTAAGCGAAATCCTCTGGTCGTAGAGACAGCTCCTCCATCAACATTCTCCCAGCAGATATTATGTGTTGGAAATAGGCCGGTTCTCCGGTGAAGGCTTCGGCGTGAGATGGATAGTCTTTTTTTGGGCGCCTCCAGAAATCAGGAGTGTCTGTTACAAAGGAGACTGACGCCTCTAATTTAGCAACGGGGTCGGTCACTTTGTCGCCGCGGCCCATGATTATGGCAGTGCCCCCGCAACCCGCAGAGAATTCCAACGCATCGGCAGGAGCGCCCTGTGCAGTGTCCGCTCCAATAGCCATCCCATAATTTATCATGCCGGAACCCACTAATCCGATGCAGCATTGAAGGGCTTCAGTGCCTGCCTTGCAGGCAAATTCAAGATCTGCCGAAAGGAGCCTAGGTGTAGCTCCAATTGCCTCAGCGACAATTGTGCCAGTAGGTTTAACGGCATAGGGCTTCGATTCAGAGCCCACAAATAGCGCGCCCAATTCATTGGGCGCAACTCCAGCCCTCCTTACGGCATTATTTGCAGCCTCTACAGCGATTGTAGCAACGTCTTCGTCTAGCCCGGCCACTGCTTTCTCATCGATGAGAAGATCTTCCTTGAAGTGCTTCGCGGACTTCCCCCATACCTTTGCGATCTCTTCTGCTGCAACTCGGTACCTTGGTATGTAGGATCCCCATCCCGTTATGACAGCGTCTATGACTGGGCGCATAAGCTACCACGTGCCTAGAACCTTTTTACGCCCAAGTATATTAGGACTTCGATTTTTGCCTTACTATAAAATCGACTTTTAACGAATCATGAGTGTAGCTGATGCAGTGCCTTCACAAGGTCATCTACGCTGGTTTTCTTAGAAATTATCAGCGGAATGTCCTCTGCCTTTGCGAGGGCAACGGCGATTCTGTCGAGTCTTGTGACACCATGAAGAACTATAGCAGCGGGTTTTAATGGAGTGACCCGAACGGCCACCATAGGGGATCTCCCGGTGGAGGTCTTTGTAAAGATGAGCGCTCTTTCAGCCGTGGATCCCATAAGTTGATAGAAATCTGCTCCAGACATCGAGAGAATGGCTTTGATGCTGTCGACGACAGTGTATCCTAGGATTTTCTTTTCAGAATATGCTTCACATGCAAGAAACTCCCCGTCGATAGCCTTGGCGACTTCGGCCAAGGAAAAAGGGGATGGGAACTCATAGAGATCTAGGATTGCGTCGGAAGTGGTCCTAATGATTGAAGAAAATTGCTTGAGGATCCTCGACCCGTGCGCAGTATCAATGTCGACCATCCCAGTTACAAACTTCTTTATGAAGGTCGCGCCGGGGGAATGCCGCCTTCCCCCTTCGTAATCGCTAATAACCGATGGTGAGATCCCCATTTTTTCTGCGATCTCAAGCTGGGTTATTCCGAAGATCTCCCTCCAGCGCCGCATGATCTCCCCAGGCTCGTTGGAGAGAATAATTTCCCCTATAATTCGTTTCATGAGCAGCTCTTTGGCGGCTTCCACCCATTACACCGGCAGAAGATTTATGACTGGCGGTAAAAAACGATTTCTATAAAAAAGTATAAAGAGGGCACTACTTTCATTTATTTCCCTAAGGGGCTGTAGGCTAGCTTGGTCTAGACTGTCAGGCTCGGGCCCTGGTGACCCCGGTTCAAATCCGGGCAGCCCCACCAAAAACACCGGAAAAATAAAAAATTTGAATTTTCCGAATCCTAATCCGGGTTCGGCTGAATCCGTGCAATGCAGAGTTGCGAGGAAGTCACTGTGCGGCGGGCGGTGCAGGCGGAGGCGGAACCGCTGCGGATCCTTCACTACTGGAAAGGGATCTGCCAGCAGAGTACACGAGGGCAGCAGACCTGAAGATCAATACGCTGACTACAGGCGATATGATCAAGGAGATTAGCCAGCCTACGATCGGTATTGCCGAGATTAGCCCCACAATTGCTAGTATTACGACCAGTGCAATGATCCAAAGTATGTACATGCCCCAGCCAACATTCCCTATTGTCTCCAAGATCTCGCCGAACGCAAATGCTTTGCTGAAGCTATTCTTCTTGATCATGTTCATTATTCCCATATAGAAAACTATGCTCGCAAGGATTGCCAATATCAGCCCCGCAAAGAAAGTGATCAAAGCGACACCCCCTACGAATAGTCTAGGGGCTCCCGGGATCATTGGGATCGAAATGAAGCCTATTATTGAAGGCCCAATCAGAATCAGTGGAATAATCATGTATATTATCCCTACAACGACTACCTTGAGACCTTCGATGAACAATGACGCGTACCCTGTAAGCGGAGGAGGAGTGTTGCCATCCGGGCTCTCGCGGGCAACTTTTGCGGCGTAGCCAACCATTATGAAATTCAGGATTGGTATTATACTGAGAATTACAAGGATCAATAGACGTCCAAGGTCGCTGAAGAGCTTCTGTGCATACTGAAAAGCGTCGCTTAAGTTCTTACCTAGATCCAACACGATACATCATTTGTAATAAAAATAAACAAGCATATAACTTTATCGGGGAAAAATGTATTAAAGCAGGGATGCTTTCTTTAAAATCCCCCTGCCAGCCAATATGCCATTAGCTGCTGCCCCGACTATCCCTCGGGACAGTCCCACGCCGTCCCCAGCGGCGAAGAGGTTTTCCACAGTAGTCTCTAGATCCTTGTTCACCTGGAATTTATTGGCAGAGAACTTGATTTCAGGTGCATAAAGAAGTGTTGAGGAACTGGCAACTCCAGGAATTATCTCGTCCAGCTTTTCAAGGCCTTCAATGATATCTGACACTATCCTATGTGGCATCGCCATCGCTATGTCCCCGGGCGTAGCAGAGTGCAGCGTGGGCTTTATCTGGCTGTGGGAAATTCGAGTCCACGTAGATCGTCTCCCCATCCGCAGATCGCCGAGTCGCTGAATTAGGGGTTCACCGCCGCCAAGTATAGTGGCCTGCTGAACTACTGAGCGACCGTAGGCAGTCGTATCCTCAACAGGCTCTGTTAGAACCACCCTAACAAGAAACGCAAAATTGCTGTTTTCCGAGAGCGTCTCAGTCATCGAGTGCCCATTTACCCCTACAAATCCATCGTAGACCTCTTTTACCACATACCCCTGGTGATTCACGCAGAATGTCCTTACAAAGTCATCATAGGTATCTGTGTAAATATGGAACTTGGGGTCGCGGTTAACTTGGATTATAGGCTCCATTACGAAAGCCGGGACCTCCACCCTGACGCCGATATCAATAGGCTCATGTTTTGCGGGTATCGAAAGTTTTTTGGCTATTTCAGCTGCCCAGTTGGCGCCAACCCTTCCAGGGGCCAGGAGCACGTATTTCCCGGTAATCTCGGCTCCATCATCAAGGATAACCTTGCCTGGCTTTACGTCTTTGACATGCGTACCCAAAAGAAACCTTACCCCTTTACTTTCGAGGTCGGCTTTGAAGTTGTTGATTACCCTAGGTGCGCCATCGCTGCCCATGTGCCGCTGCGTAATTGGAAGGAACTTAATACCTACTGAGGCGGCTCTGCGTTGGAGGTTTACTGCCTCATCAACATCGCCGCTGTATACCTTCGTGGGAGCCCCGTATTTCACAAATATTGAGTCCACATAGTTCACTAAATCCCAGGCTTCCTTTTCATCATTAGTGAACTCGGTCAGATCGCCGCCTATGTCTGGTCTAAGATTAAGAAGCCCGCTGGAAAGCGTTCCCGCTCCGCCTACGCCACTCATGATGCTGCAGACAGGGCAACGGGTGCAACTCTTGTAATTCTGAACGGGGCATTTCCGTTTTTCAACATCGT
>JARYLH010000096.1 GCA_029907755.1 Candidatus Methanosuratincola sp. | reverse complement strand
AGGGAAGGGGCGGACGCGATCCTCCTCATCTCCTCGATCCTCGGGAGGGAGGGGCTCGCCAGGCTCCTTTCCGCCTGCGCCTCCGAGGGGCTGGAGCCCCTGGTGGAGGTCCACACCACCTCCGAGATGGGCGTCGCCAACTCCCTGGGCGCGCCGCTCATCGGGATAAACAACAGGGACATCAGGAGGCTGGAGACCGACGGGGGCGACGTGGGCAATACCGAGGCGCTCGCCAGGCTCGCCCACCCGGGCGCGGTGCTGGTGAGCGAGAGCTCGATCGCGACGAGGGGTGAAGTCCTAAGGGCTATCGGCGCTGGGGCGGACGCCGTACTCGTCGGCACCGCGGTGATGAGGGCTGAGGACCCGGGCGAGAAGGTGCGGGAGCTGATCGGTAGATGAGGGTGAAGGTATGCGGCATGATGACCGAGTCGGACGTCGCGGCTTGCGCGGGGGCTGGGGCGGACGCGCTGGGGTTCGTGGTCGAGTACCCTCGCCAGGTCCCATGGAACATCGGCAGGGAGAGGGCGAGGCTGCTCTCCAGGATGGTCCCGCCCTACGTATCGGCTGTGCTGGTCACCTCCGGTACGGATCCCGGCAGGGTCCTGGAGCTCGCCGAGTGTATGAAGCCCGGCGTGGTCCAGCTGCACGGGGACGAGACGGAGGCGGAAGTGAGGGAGGCGGTGGACCTGCTAGCCGGCGGGCTCGGCCTGAAGGTCGTGAAAGCTCTACGGGTCGACGCCTCCAGGAACCTGGAACTGGAGAGGGAGCGCCGGGGGCTCGTGGAGAGGGCACTCGCGTTCCAAGAGTGCGGGGTCGACGGTCTGCTCCTGGACTCCATGACGGAGAGGATGCCCGCGGGCACCGGGGTCCCGATCAGCTGGGGCGCCGCGAGGGAGGTCAGGGAGGCGATCAGCATACCGATGATCCTCGCGGGGGGGCTCACGCCCTCGAACGTCTCGGAGGCGATCAGGACCGTCGAGCCGTACGGGGTTGACGTGATCACCGGGGTGGAGGGCGGGGAGAGGGGCAGGAAGGACCCGGAGAAGGTCAGGAGGTTCGTCGAGGCCTGCAGGAGGGCTTTCTGATGGGGACCGGACCGGGGGCGGAGACGGGCACGGAGGCGGTAAGGGGGGAAGAGGGAGCGGCAAGGGCGGAGCCCGGAGTGGGGTCGGCGAAGGGGAGGTTCGGGATCTTCGGGGGGCGCTACGTCAGCGAGACGCTGGTGCACGCCCTCACCGATCTCGAGGATGCGTTCGGCAGGCACTACCCGACTGAGGAGTTCCAGCGGATCTTCAGGGGGCTCCTCAGGGACTACGGGGGCAGGCCGACGCCGCTCTACCACGCCGAGAACCTGAGCAGGATCGTGGGGTTCAAGGTCTACCTGAAGAGGGAGGACCTCCTATGCGGCGGGTCGCACAAGCTGAACAACTCGATAGGGCAGGCCCTGCTCGCGAAGAGGATGGGCAAGAGGCGCCTCATCACCGAGACCGCGGCTGGGCAGCACGGGGTCTCAGCGGCCATGGCAGGGAACATCCTGGGGCTCGAGACGGAGGTCTTCATGGGGGTGAAAGACATCGCCAGGCAGGAGGGGAACGTGAAGAGGATGAGGCTCCTCGGGGCGAAGGTAAAGCCCGTGGCGACGGGAGAGGGGGTCCTCAAGGACGCGGTCTCGGAGACGCTGAGGGAGTGGGCGGCGTGCTCGCGGACAGCGCACTACCTGATGGGGTCGACGGTGGGGCCCCACCCGTTCCCGACCATCGTTGGGGCGTTCCAGTCCGTGATAGGCGAGGAGATCAGGGCGCAGATCCTCGAGAAGGAGGGAAGGCTTCCGGACGCGATAGTCGCCTGCGGTAGCGGTGGGAGCAACGCAATCGGGGCTTTCAGGCCGTTCCTCGACGAAAGGGACGTGAGGCTCCACTTCGTAGAGGGAGGCGGCGAGAGCCTCGACGCGGACAACTGCGCGGCCGCGTTCGTGCTGGGAAGGCCCGGCGTCCTCCACGGCGCGCTTATGCAGCTCCTCCAGGACGAGCACGGGCAGGTGAAGCCGTCGAGGACGAGGGCGGCGGGGCTGAACTACCCGGGGAGGGGCCCGGAGATCTCGTACCTGTGCCACTCGGGGAGGGTGAAGGCGGGTTACGCCTTCGACAGCGAGGTCTTCGAGGCGGTCAAAGTCACCTGCAGGTCGGAGGGGCTCATCCCGGCGCTGGAGACCGCCCACGCACTCGCGTACATACTGGGGCACAGGGAGGAGTTCGACAAGGGCGACGTGGTCGTGGTGAACTACTCAGGGAGGGGGGACAAGGACGTCGAAACGATACTCAGGCACCTTGAGGGCGAAATTTGAGGATCTCGCCCGAAGGGGCGAGGGGGCTTACATGGCCCACGTCTACTACGGTGATCCTACAGAGGAGTTCTCGGCAGAGCTCATCAGGACACTGGCGGGGAGCGGCGTGGACATCGTCGAGGTGGGGATCCCGTCCTCCGACCCCACAGCGGACGGTCCCGTCTTCACGGCGGCTTGCGAGCGGGCACTGAAGGGGGGGATGACTCCGAGGCGCTGCATCGAGGGGATCGCCAGGCTCAGGGAAGGGGGCTTGGAGGCGCCGATCGTCGTGACCAGCTACTACAACGTCATTTACAGCACAGGCGTGGGGAGGTTCATGGCTGAGGTCAGGAAGGCGGGCGCGCAGGCGGTAATCTCACCGGACGTCCCATTCGAGGAGTCTGGCGAGCTGATCGCTGCAGGGAGGGGCGAGGGGATCGACGTGATCCTGCAGGTCACGCCCACCACCGACGGCGCGAGGCTGGGGAGGATCGCTGGGGCAGCTAGGGGCTTCATCTACACGATAAACGTGGAGGGGGTCACCGGGGCGAGGGACGGGATGCCGGAGTCGGCGCTGGAGCTCATCAAGAGGTTGAAGGCGCTCACCGAAACCCCCATCATGGTTGGCTTCGGCATCTCGAGGAGGGAGCAGGTGGTCGGGCTCGTCTCAGCCGGCGCGGACGGCGTGGTCACCGGGAGCGCCATAGCGGAGATCTATGCGAGAAGGCTCGACAGGCCGGAGGAGACCCTCGGGGCGATCAGCGGGTTCGCTAAGGGGATCAAGGCTGCCTGCGCCGAAGGGAACGCACAGCGGAAGGTAGCTTGAACTGGCGCGCCCTTCAGCGCCTCTGGGCTGCCCTCAGGGAGGGGCTTTGCGTCTATCCCCAGGCTGACATAGTAGCTACGCAGCTCCTCGATGCCTGCAAACTTCTTCCCAATCCAACCCATAACCCTCACAACGTTGTATTTATGCCAATAAGCGAGTTAAGCATTTCTCGTGAAGGGCTGAATTCAACCACAACTCGCAGACCCTTCGCTCTTCCATCACCCCAGGATGGCAGACCGGGGCAGAAAGTCAACTGGGTAAGGCGAACCGCTACCCTGTCTGGGATCCCGCCGATTATTGGAATAGTGGGAAAAATCAAAGGAGGCGGGGGGAAAAGTCTAGCGGGTCAGCTCGTGGAAACGTCCAGGGTCGACGAGAAAGGGAGGGGCATTATCCCCAAGAGGCTAAGGGAGAAGGCCAAAGTGAGGGAGGGCGGATGCGCCAGGATAGAGGCAGAATAGAGAGGGATGGTCAGAGCCCCCTCGAGCCGATCGCCGAGAAGCTCCGGGGCATTCAAGATCGCAGAGTGGTCAGGACCTGGACGAGCTCGTCTCAGAGGTAATGGAGGGATGGTGGACCCGGAAGCCTACGTAGATGCCAACCCCTCCGTCTGCTGGATCTGCAACCACCCTGAATACGGCAAGGTGGCTTTGGAATGGATAAAAAGGATCGAGAGCGCAGACAGGAAGAGATACGTGACATCCACCCTCGCCATCTACAGGGTTCTGGTGATAATGGCTGGGCTGACCGGCAGGAGCCTGTATGATAGAGAATTGGTTTCCGCCCTCAGCTCAGAGATCTCCCCGGGCTCATTGTGACGCCTCTGACTAAAGAAAGAGGATCTCGAAGAGGCGGAGGACCTCACGGGAGGGTTTTTTTGGACTATGAGGATGCGCTGCACCTTGCGTCACCATTGGGGAATAAGGCAAAGGCAATAATATCGAACGACCACGACTTTGACAAGACGCCCCTGAAAAGGTCATTTGAACCATCGGGACCGAGGGCATCGTCACCCTCCCAATTTCCTCCCCATACCTAGATTAGACAGCGCTATACCGCCCTTTGACCGACGATACGATGCTGCTGCAAGAGAAGGCTTTAGTATTAGGAGGGCGAATATTAGCAGCGGAGAGTGTTAGTGTGCCCTTCACGCCTTTCCACCTGGGTCCCGGGCTGCTCTTCGGAATGCTTCTTCTCAGGCATCTGGACCTGCCGGCGTTACTTGTAGCCAGCGTGGCGCTGGACCTCGAGCCACTCTTCGTCATCATTACGGGGGCGGGCTACAACCTGCACGGGATGTTCCACACGTTCCTAGGAGGGAGTGTTGCGGCAGCCGCGATCTCGGTCGCCATGTATCGGCTCAGCGGCTTCACGGGGAGGATCGCTAGGGCTTTCGGCATAAGCCAGGAGCCTTCGTTCAGGGCGGTCGCGGCAGCCTCCTTCCTCGGCGTATATTCACACCTGCTCCTCGACGCTCCGCTCTACGCAGACATTAAGCCCTTCTTCCCGATCGGCGCTAACCCGCTCTTCTGCCCCCAGCTGTCGGGCGCGATCTACGCCTCGTGCGCGATCGCCTTCCTCCTGGGGGCGGCAGCCTACTTTGCCAGGGTTTTTGCCTTGAACAGGCACTAAAAATGGAAAACCCCTACCTGGTCAACAAATGGAAGACAAAAAACTAGATCGGTATAAGCTTCACATTCACAGGGAAGTTCTCCAGCGCAGAGTCGGTTGTAACGAGCGTTCCCTTGAGCATCTTCGCGGCTGCAAGCAAGTATGCATCAGCCAGAGAGAACATCCCCTTGTGCCTGCATTTTAGCTCCCCTGCCATAAGTGTTAGGTGCTGATCCATAGGGATCACTTAGTCCCGAACTCCTGAAGGAGGCTTCTCGAACGGCAGCAGTTTCTCTGCCGAACCGCTCGCACGTCTTGTAGTAGAATTCTGCCAGGTTTGTCTCGCACGTGTAGCCCTCAACCCTCCCACCAGCGATCTCTCTGAAGATCGACTTGACTTCCAAGTCGCCTGCAAAGTAGAGCAGCATGGGCCCAGTATCGACCACGTACTTACCCTTCATCCGAAGCCTCTTTCATCCTCTCCTTGTGGAGTTCCCGCACCATCTCGAGGACCGCGTCTCTGGATCCGGCATCTGCCCCAAAGAGGCTTTCAAGGGGGACTACCGGGATCAGCATTATGCCGCCGTCAGTCTC
>JARYLH010000095.1 GCA_029907755.1 Candidatus Methanosuratincola sp. | reverse complement strand
CGATCTTCTTCTTCACGAGCGGGCTCAGCGGCAGAAGTATGTTCGCGTAGTACTTCGCCGCCTCCTCCATCAGGACGTGCTCGTCGACCTCGTCGTCGAACCTCCCAGAACTAGCTAGGTGCTGTCCGAACGCGTCGTTGGGAAGGAGCAGCCCGTCCTCCTTCACGTAAGTGAACATGCTGTCGGGCCAGTGCAGCATCGCAGCCTCGATGAACATCAGCGTCCTCTTCCCCAGCCTGAGCTCGTCCCCTGTCTTCACGGTCTGGAAGTCCATCTTGCAGAAGAAGTGCTTCTCGAGCCCGGACTTGCACTTGGCGGTGCCGAATACCTTCGCATTCGGTACTATTCTCAAAAGCTCGGGGAGGGCGCTCGAGTGGTCCGACTCCACGTGGTTCATCACGATGTAGTCTATCTTGGATGGGTCCACCACCTCTCCTATCCTCTCCAGCATCTCATCCGAGAAATGCCTGAGAACGGTGTCTACGAGAGCGATCTTCTCGTCGACTATCAGGTAGGCGTTGTAGCTCGTGCCCCTGTGGGTCGTGTACGAGAAGCCGTGGAAGTTCCTTACGTCCCAGTCGACCGCTCCGACCCAGTAAATCCCGTCTTTGACTTCGATCTTCGACAAATCAGATCCCTGCAACCATAATGGGCGCCGGCTCTGAAATCCTTTTTCTATCGGGCAATGGTGCCTGCCCCCTGCCCCCGCTCGGAATAAAGTAATATCTAGGGTGCGGGATACTCAGAGTAGGGTGGCTGGGAATCGAGATGGTTGATGTTCTCTCCCCGGAAGAGATCAGGGCTATAGACATGAATGCCGAGTTCCTCGGAGTGAGCAGGCTCCAGCTGATGGAGAACGCAGGGAAAGGCGTTGTGGACGCGATAAATGCTGCCGGTGCGGTCTCCGGCAAGTCCGTCCTGGTTCTGGCGCACACCGGAAACAAGGGCGGGGACGGGTTTGTCTCTGCCAGGCACGCCGCCTCGATGGGCGCCCGGGTGACGGTTGTGCTCCTTGCCAAGCCAGACCAGATCAGCACGGAGGAGGCGCGTGCCAATTTCCTCGCGGTCTCGAGGATGCGCCACTCGATCAGCGTCCTCACTGCGCCTACCGAGTCCGAGCTCGCCCTCCTGGAGGGGCTCTTCAGCTCGGCTGACGTAATAATCGACGCGATGCTCGGCACCGGGGCGAGGGGCGTCCTGAGGGAGCCTGTGAGGACGGCTGTGAGGATGGCTAACTCGGCGAAGGCGGTGAAGGTCGCGATAGACGTCCCGACGGGCATCGACTCCGGGACCGGGGAGGTGATGGGGGACGCTTTCAGGGCAGACCTCACGGTCACGCACCACAAGCCGAAGTCCGGCATGGTGAAGGAGATCGCGAGGGAATACGTGGGCGACCTGAGGACGATAAGCATCGGTGTCCCCCCAGAGGCCGAGGTATTCGCAGGGCCTGGGGACATATCCCTCGCCCTACACCCGAGGAAGACACACTCGCACAAGGGGGAGAACGGGCGCCTGCTCGTGATCGGCGGATCCTCCAGGTACACCGGTGCACCCGCGCTCGCTGCGATGGCGGCGCTCAGGACAGGGATCGACCTCGCAGTGGTCGCAGTCCCGCGGTCGATCGTGCGGGAGGTTAGGGGCTGCTCCCCGGACCTTATCGTGCTGCCGCTCAATTCCGATGATCGCCTCACGGCGGAGTCGATCCCGCAGCTATCCGGAGAGATCGCCCGGGCGGACGCGGTCGTGATCGGGATGGGGCTGGGCGAAGATCCGGGGACTGCGGACTCGGTTCTCGAGATCTTGGGGCTGATCTCCAAGGCAGGGGTTCCGGCGGTCATAGACGCCGATGCGATAAAGGCGCTAGGCAAGTCCCCCGAGGCAGTAAGGGGCATGAGGGCGGTCCTCACACCGCACGCGGGAGAGTTCCTCGCGCTGACGGGCGTGCGCCTCCCGGAGGAGAAGGAGGAGGGGTGGAAGGATCGCCTCCCGATCGTGATGGAGTGGGCCTCCAGGCTCGGCGTCACGGTACTGCTCAAGTCGAGGTACGACGTGATATCGGACGGCTCCAGGTACCGGGTGAAGAACATCGGGAACCCCGGCATGACGGTCGGCGGCACCGGCGACGTGCTCGCCGGAGTAACGGGAGCGCTGCTCAGCAGGGGTGCTGCGCCCTTCAGGGCAGCCGTCGCCGCGTCTTTCATAAACTCGTATGCAGGGGACATGCTCGAGGAGGATCTGGGCCAGAGGTTCACTGCCCGGGACTTGGTGGATGCCATCCCCTCGGCTCTGAAGAAGTTCGGGTACTGATAGAAAAGTACCCGGTTTTTGTCTAAAAATAAAATATTAGAATTTCTTGAATTTCTCCTTCGGGGCGCCGCAGACCGGGCACTTGTCGGGGACCTGCCCATTCGTGGTGTAGCCGCACACAGGGCAGATGTAAACATCGCCGAGCTGGATGTCTTTTCCCTCCTCGACTGTCTGCTTCGCCTTCGTGTACATCGCCTCATGGATCCTCTCCGCCTGGAGCGCGTAGTTCGTGGACCTGGCCGCTCCCTTCTCGCCCTGCAGTTCGGCCACGGCCTTGAAGGCAGGGTACATCTCGTTCACCTCGTAGTTCTCCCCGGTGATGCAGCTCTCGAGGTTCTCCTTCGTCTCCCTCAGCAGGCCGAGCTCATTCGCGTGGTTCCTCGCGTGCACGAGCTCCGCATAGGCGATCGCCCTGAACAGCCTTGCAGTGTTGCTGAGCCCCTCCTCCTCGGCGATGTCGGCGAAGAGCAGGTACTTCATGTGCGCTTGGCTCTCCCCTGAGAATGCCGCCTTGAGATTCTCCTCAGTCATCTTCCTCATTCCCAGCACCTCCAAATAGTTACAACGCTCAAATATTTAAGCTGATTTCAGATTTGCTTACTAAAAGTTGACCAAAAAGAATTGGGGGTTGGGATTTGACTACTCAGTTATCTCCTCGAACATGTCCTTCGAGGCTCCGCATGCTGGGCAGACCCAGTCGTCCGGTATGCTCTCGAACGGTGTGCCTGGCTTTATGCCCCCATCCGGATCGCCCTTCTCAGGGTCGTATATGTATCCGCAGACCGTGCATCTCCACTTGTTCAAATGGACACCCCTTGTTTGGATCGCTCTGTAAATGAGATCGCTTCCGGAAGTCTTAAGCATTCTCTCTTTCTCTCTTTCTCTCTTCATTTCTTTCTCTCCTTCATTTCTTTAACCCACACAGTGGGATCCCTGCCGCCTTGTCCCAATAGGCGCGGCGAGGCGGATGGCAAGATCTGCGCCAATCCCGTTAAGCTATATATCTCCAGCCAGCAGATAAGTGGATCATTCTTCGAAGGGCTGAGCTGGATGGACCGAAACCAAAAGGCCGCGGGCGGGAAGCGTAAAGGTGGAAAAAGCAGGGGGAGCCTCGCCCTGCTCGTGTTCTCGATCATGTCCGTACTCTACTTCTTCTCGATACTACACAGGGTCGGGATCGCCGTGATATCGTTCGACATAATGAACGAGTTCAGCACAGACGCCTCGCTCCTCGGACTCATGTCCTCGACCTACTTCTTCCCCTACGCAATCGCCCAGCTCCCGGTCGGGATACTGCTGGACCGGATCGGGGTTAGGAGGACTGTCGTCTCGCTGGCAGCCTTGGCATGCATGGGCAGCCTGATCTTCTCCACCGGTGGCTCGATCCTCATACTCTCAGTGGGCAGGGCGCTGGTGGGTTTCGGCGTCGGCGGTTTCTACGTCTCCGCGCTGAAGGCGATCGCGATCTGGTTCGGTCCGAGGCGCTTCGCCACGCTCGCCGGGCTCTTGACTTCTCTCGGGAATGTCGGCGGCATCGTCGCGACCTCCCCGCTTGCGCTCCTTACGCTGGCAATAGGCTGGAGGGGGACTTTCCTGATCATAACCGCCCTGATGGTGGTCTTCGCAGCCATCGCCTGGCTATCGATATCGGGGGACGAGGGCGAGTCCTTCAGGAGCGGATCAAGCGTGGTAGCCGACCTCAGGGAGGTCTTCAGCAACAGGGGCTTCCTCCTGCTCGCGATAATTCCTTTCTTCGTCTATGGCTTCTTCATCAGCTTCCAGGGGCTCTGGGGAGGGCCTTTCCTTATGGACGTCTACGGTATGGACAAGGCCGCGGCTGGTTTTTACCTGATGTTCATCGCGATCGGCTTCACGATCGCTGGCCCCACCGGCGGCTTCATCTCGGACCGCTTCCTGATGAGGCGGAAGCCGGTCATGGTCGCCGGCATCGTGATCGGGCTCGCCTTCTGGTCCATTCTGGCTTTCCTGGGGGGATCGATGGGCCCGTGCCTGATCGCCTCCTCTTACTTCCTGCTCGGATTCGGGTTCGGATTTGCCAACATCTACATGACGATCTCCAAGGAGATGTTCGGCTCGCGGATCTCCGGGACCTCGATGGCCGCGATCAACCTCTTCAACTTCATGGGTGCTGGCTTCTTCCAGTACTTCATGGGTTTCATGCTCGACACGCTGGAGTCTGGCGCGAGGACCTTCCCTGCGTACCAGGCGATATTCCTGATGTGCGTCGCCTTCATGGCGTTCTCGCTCGTCCTCGGGGTGCTGAGCAAGGAGACGTTCGGCGGGAAGGGGAGTGCAGGCGCCGCTCCAGACGCCTCAGGCGGTACAGGCGGCAGCTTCTAAGCCATCCCGCGTCCTGAAGGGCTCGTGGAATGCCGTTGGAACCCGTCCCTAATTGCGAGTGGCGTGCCGGTGTGCAAAGGGCGTCGCAGATCCAGGCGCACCGCTCCCAATCGCGAGCCAAGGGAATCCTAAGGTTACGCCTGCCCCCTAAATGGGGATCGGGCCAAAGCCGATCAGTGCCAGGGCCCGGCTGGCATTGATTGCCGCGCAGATCGCTTAAGGATAAAAGGCATCCCTACCATCATTATATGGGGGGTCACCATTTATGGCGAGGGTTCTTGTTGTAGTGGCGGAGAAGGGCTTCAGGGACGAGGAATTCGACGTGCCGTACAGGGCCTTCAAGGCAGCTGGGCATGAGGTCACCGTGGCAAGCACCGGCCCAGGGGTTGCTGAGGGCAAGCTGGGGATGCGGATCAAGCCTGACACCACGGTGGACGCTGTGGACCCGTCAAAGTTAGACGCAGTAGTGATCGCGGGAGGTCCGGGATCTCCGACCTATCTGTGGCCGAACAGGAGGCTCCACGAGATACTCAGGAGCGTTGGAGGAAGGGGTGGCGTGGTCGCTGCGATCTGCCTTGCGCCGGTTGCGCTTGCGAGGGCGGGCCTCCTGAGCGGGAAGAGGTGCACAGTCTTCAGGACGCCAGAGTCTGTCCAGGAGATCGAGGCGGCAGGGGGCAGGGTGCAGAAGGACCACGTGGTAGTGGACGGCAGGGTAGTGACCGGAGACGGGCCTGATGCTGCAAAAGCATTTGCCG
>JARYLH010000094.1 GCA_029907755.1 Candidatus Methanosuratincola sp. | reverse complement strand
AGCAGCGAGGCCACCCGGGACACTGCTGAGGTCATTACCCCGGTTGCAACTGCCAAAGGCAGTAGCAACCCTAGCCTAATAGACTCGGAACGCCTTCCGAAGTTGAACATCTCTCGCCACCTCCTTAGGCTTTGGGGCCGGTAATTTTAAGCCCTCGGCCCCTCTATCCTCTGTCATGAGCCAATGAAGTGCCAGAAGAAATAGGCTCAAGGCCCCTTCACAAACCCCGGAGGCCAGGGGTAGTCAGGAGGGCAGAGGTCGAGCCCGTGGGCAGGAGGGGGAGGGCAGAGGGCTGATCCTTCAGCTCCTGGATACCTGCACTCATAACCCTGGCTGTTATCATGAACCTCATTGGCCCAGCCGGTCAGCACTCCTTTGAAGGGATACTCCGGGTCAAATCCATAAGGGGGTTGGATCGAATTACAGTCTGCAGCTGGGTTTGTTACGGCAACAGCGACCCCGGCCCAGCCATTATGATGGATCCTATTATTGAGGATGTCAGCCATCCCATTTCCGGCAATAACTATGCCCTCAAGCATGTTACTGGAAATCTCATTGTCGTAGATACTTGCCTGAGCCATGGCCCTAAAGGTCACCCATCCTGTACCTGCATAAAATTCCTGCCCTACCTGAATTCCTATTGCGCCGTTATCATGAACGAAATTTCCCCAAATGCGCGCCTGAGATTCTTGGCGAACAAAGATTCCGGGGTTATACCGGCCGCCAGTAATTACATTATCATCATAAATAGAAGCCTGTGCTCTACCCGCTATTGATATCCCGTAAGTATTCCTGATCGTGTTGTCAAATATTGCGACTTGTGTAGTATCTACTGCAACAATACCTGTCCCATTGATGTTGTGCAGATGGTTGTTAAAGATGCTCGCATCCGATCTCCCACGAATGGCGATGCCGACCTCATCCCCGACGGACAGGGTTTGGGGTGTCCAATTGCCACTAATGGTGAACCCTGTGATCACTACATGAGCGTCTTCAATTACCATTATAGGAAGGGAGTATCGGTACCCTGGCGATCCCCAACGGAGATGAGCACCGCCCCTGATGATCACCTTCTCGGGGTCTTCACCCTCCAGGATGAGGTCCTTACTGATGGTAATGCTTTCCCCATCAGCGGGCGTATATGTGCCCTCTTTGACCAAGATATGCGTCCACGCCGGTGCGGCGTCGATCGCCTCCTGGATCGAGGAGTAGGGGCAGCCGCTGGGGCAGACAGTAAAGTCGGCCACGGTAGTGGGCGGCTCCGGCGAGCCACCAACTACCAGAATAGCCAGCATACCGATCGTAACTATCCCTAGCAGAAGAATCCCTGTCTTCCCTTCAACTATGCTCATTCTCTCCCTCCTTTCGTCCCCACCATTCACCCTTGCAACAATCGGCCTGCCTTAGGGGACAGACTGCATGCGGACCTGGCCATCCATAAGGCTGAGTGGTGGCGCAGTAACTATGGTTGTAGAGATATCAGATTCTTCTTGATTCGAAGGAGGAGGCTCCGCACCTCCACCGCCAGAGCCATGGGGCTTGCAAAGCCCCATGGATTCGCACAACTTCTGCGCCTCCTCTAGGTCGATCCCATTCCCATATACCGCTAGAACCTTGCCGTCAACAATTACCACAAGAGGATATGTAGGTATACTCGCCAGCGACTGACACAGGCTTTCCACGGCTCCTTCGGCAGCACCATCGATCACCAGGACTATGACCGGCTGCCCCTGGCACATGGGCGGATCAGTATGATAGACATTGCCTATCGCGCGAATAGCTGACTTAACACGATCAACAACCCTTTGCAGATCATAAGGATCGTTCTCCAAGTATGGTTCGACCAGAATGTAGACGGTAGTGTCTTCCTCACCGTTCGTTGCTATTATATCGATCTCATAACTATCTGCCAATTTCTGCAACGTCCAGCCCCGCCCCTCCTGATCTAGCAGTTGGAGGGAGAGCTGGATGGTTCTCTGGATTCTGGCTATATTCTCCGTAGCATCTTCGATCTCTCTCGCTGTCCTGTACAAGCCTGAGATGCTGGCATTGATGGCCAGCCTCCCTAAGAGTCTTGCAATATCGTCAGATAAATCGAAAGACCGTTTGGGGTCGCATCTTGCAATCCGACTTCTAGCAAGCGGCGGAGCCCCGGGGAAATGTTGCGATGCAAGACCGGACCCAGCACTTGTGCACCATTTGCTCTATCCTGACCCCTTCACAAACCCCGCAGGCCAGGGGTAATCTTCCGGGCAGAGGTTCCCCTCAGTGTTGCCTTCAAGACCCTACCCACCTCTTTCGCATATCTGCTGCAACTCCTCACTGGGTTGACCCAATATATCTGCGTAATTAACACCATTGTCTGCAATATAATTTCTTGACATGATATTACATCCTTGATATTATATACCCTTAGACCAGTATCTTTGTTATGGGTGACGACATTCCCGATAATTTGCACCTCACCACTCCAGATAATGAGACCATCCCTTTCATTGTTTATAATATTGCTCTCTTCAATGAGGCAATCGCTGTCTGACAGCTCCACAGCATTAATATTCTACTCCAATAGGTTATCTGGGATTGACACCCTTCGGCTGAAGTATGCATGGATTCCAGTATTATTGTGCTTAAAAACATTCCCCTGTATAGTAATATTTTCGGTATTTAAAATGTAAACACCCCTATTATTTCTAAAAATTTGGTTAAGTCCAATGAATACATCTTCAGACTCCCAAACCTCAATCGCATTCCCCCGTCCTAATGGCGGTTGGTTGTTGTAGAGACTGTTATTTACGATAGCTACGCTCATGGCCTCACCAACCCCGGGAATTCGGCCGACTTTGAGGAGGCGGATGCCAACAAAGGTGGTTGTAATAGAGTTGTCAGCGATAAGTAAGTCAGCTAAAGTACCAGTAAGAAGGATCCCGCCTATCTTAAAGCTGTTGTTGCGGATGAAGCCTCTTACCAAACCTACTATCTGAAGCCCTCCCTCGATAGCCAGTCCTTCAAGGCCTACCACGAGATAATTCGAGCTAGCGATGAAGACAGTTGGTCGCAGAACTTCCTCTGTACTTAACTCTCCTGTCTGAATACCGGTATTAACAGCAATACTGCGGAGAGTAACCAGTTCCTGTCCAACACCTTGTAACCAGACGCTCTTAAGAATGACCAGGTTCTCTACGTAGATGCCGGGTAAGATGTGGATAAGGGGGATTTTGAAAGGGGTCTCCAAGAAGGGGAGAAGAGGAGGGGTATCGGGGGCTGCATCGATAGCGTCCTGAATCTTTTGGAACTGGCAGATCGGGGGCCCTTCGGGGCAAACTGTGAGCTCTACTGCAGGCTCGATTGGCAGCCATGGCTGAAGTGGTGTCTGAGGTTGACCCACTCCCCTTTCCATTACTGCGGCAGTCTGAAACAGGGATAGCGTCCCTCCTCCGACTACTCCTGACATGAATAACACCAACAATACTATCCCTATTCCCAATCTTCTCATGGGACTCCCTCCTTCCACTAAAGGAGCTATGAACCTCTTGCAATCTATTACCAAGACCTTATTTCATCTATCTCCACTACCGTAAGATTATAGAGATAGCATACAGGTCATCCCAGGAGGGCACTCACTGGGATCATCGACAAGTGGTGGTGCAGCCCCGCTTGCTGGGGAAGATGAATCACCTCCCGAAGCGTTGCCACCATTACCCTGTTGTTCCTGACAACCAAATCCTTCACAAGCATCGCAACTGGCATTTCCAGTAGCCTCCTTACAAGCCATCTTCTGGAGCTCTTCGTCCTTGAAATATTGGCAATTACCTCCCACGCACTCCCATTCGAGTCCGTTCGGAGTCATCCGCCAGACGAGAATCGCTACATTCGGATCAATCCCCCACCTGTCCTTTATTGCCTGTAGCGCTGCTTCCGTACCCTTAGCATCCATATTAGTGGAGCCATAGGTGACAATTCCACGATCCAGTGGCTTCCCGAGGATATCTCGGGGTATTTGCCGATCTAAGATAGCCAACGCTTGCTCAATCCAATTCAAGATCTCATTGACATTAGCCGCACAGTTCTCACAGTGATCGCCACGACCGACAATTGTAATCCCTTTAGTATCGATCACGATCGAGAGAGGGAGCCCCCACATCTGCCAGGTTGTTTGACCGGGTGCATTTGGAATTCGCATCACTATGAAAGCATTCTGATGCTTCTCTGGATCAAAAGGTGTGCCATCCTCTCCAATAATTCCTACAAGCTGCCATGGTTGATCAAAGGAGTCCCTTGTAAGTCCCTGCTGAATAATATTACAAAGGATGGTAATACTACCTACTATAATCTCTACACGGCGGCTTTGATCGCTGCCTGGGAGCCCTGCCCACTGCTGAAAACCCGAGAGGCCCTTCAATAGCTGGCAACCAGGGCCACAGGTGAAAGGTATAATAGCAGCCTTGTACTGCCTTATGATATGGCGAGCTATTGCCTCCACCTGATCTGTGAAACTTTCGGCAGCATCTGTACCGAATGTTTCCTCTATAGCCCTATAAGCATTTGCCCAGTTAGTGACAAAGGCCCCGGCAAAGTCATTGGCAGCCTGTGGAGTCATAGCAGGAGGAATGGACCCTGCTAAATAGAATGCTATCTCGGTCCCTAGCGCAACCATCTCGCCCATTCGGCTAAGGGGTGGCTGTGTTGCCAGGTCGATAGCCGCAGCCCTAAGTCCGTGTGCAAACCCTTGCAAGAAGCTTCGGGCCTCTTGGAAATCCTGGGTGTCCAAAGCCAGTAATAACGCTTGCTCAACTTTGTTTAAGCCTTGCAGCAGTAGGCTGTCGTAGACCATATCGAATTGGCCATTCTCGAGAGCCTCTGCCAAGGCTTGCAGCCAAGTCGCTAGCAAAGTGGGCTCTATGGATTCCAGAATTTGCAAAGCCTCTAAGAGGCGCAAGTTTGGCGTTCCCAGAGAGTCCAGGGCTGGCGGCAGCACGACCGCGATGCTCATCCAGGACTGCAACTGGACCAGATCGATTTCCTTGAAGCCTGCTAGCAGCACATTACCCCCCTTTGGCCGGTCCCAGGCGTAGACCATGCCACAAAAGCCGGAGCGCACAAGGATATTATGGGCTTCTAAGGCCTTCTCAAAAGCATCATCAGACTCATACCATTGCTGATACCACTTCCTCCAAGCGACAGAATCGAAGACCTTCGGGCCATCCCAGGGGCCGAGGATTCGGCTGTAGTGGACCCCTCGGATTGGACACCTCTGTTAGGGAGGGGTAAGGTCCAAGGAGGGGACCACGATGAGACAGCGACGTAAGTTCTCGGGAGCGTTCAAGGCTCAGATAGTGCTGGAGGTGCTCACTGGAGTCAAGACTCCCACCCAGTTGTGCCGGGAGCATGGGATCAAGGAATCCTTGCTCTGCAGGTGGAGACAGGAGTTCCTGGAGCGCGCTCCACGGGTGTTCGAGGCGGGGAGGGGGCGCGACCCCTGCCAGGGCCGGATTGCCGAGCTCGAGCGGATGGTGGGGCGACTGACCATGGAACTGGAG
>JARYLH010000093.1 GCA_029907755.1 Candidatus Methanosuratincola sp. | reverse complement strand
AATGAGTACCGGATCCTTTTCTTGAAAAGCCTCCTGGAGGTTTACGGCTCCATTTACAAAACCTCGAAGATGACTAAGATCTCAAGGCCGCAGCTTTACAGGTACCTGGCTACTGAAAAGAGATGCTACCCAAATGACGAGGTAACAGCCAGGATACTCCAGGCACTCTTGGAGATAAAACGCGCTTGGACGAAAGACCAACTGAAACAACTCTCAAAGGAATTTAATGATATTGTAAGTAAGATATAATATGATAAATAGGTTAAAATTTTTGTTTTCCACTCTAATTTTGCCCAGGTTATTCGTTGTCGAAGCGCCGATGCAGAAGTAATTCACAAAGGTCTTAGGAAAAATAATCTCCAATCTACTGATTTTTATTTTTTAATCAACAGATATATGTTCATTTTCGGTGATCAAACCTGAAATTACTTCAGCATCCTCCCACACCTTGGGCACACCGGGTGGTCGGATATCAACCCTTTCCTTTTGGGTGCGCACTTTTTGCAGTAGAGTCTGCCGCAACTTTCGCACCTCCATGCCCTCTCTTCAAAAAATCCCCCAATATTCTTGTGACAGATACAGCAGACCCCTTTCACCATTTTGATCGAGAAAACTTCCTGCCTTGAAAATAAAAACCTTTCACAAACACACATCTGTTTTTAAAAAGCCCGTCTATTATTGGGGAAGATTCAGAATGGGTGTCACCATTCACTACAGGGGCGTGGTTTGCTGCACCGAGGAGTACATTTCGAAGATACTGGTCCAAGTCGAGGACGTGCTCAGAGAAAACAACGTGAGTGATTTGAAAATCTTAAACGGCTTCGAGTCGGATGAGGACTTTAAGAGGGCGAAGTCGCTGGTTAACCTCAAGCCTGTGCCGTCTTGGGTTCAGAAGGGTTCGTTTGTCTATACGTTCAGACCAAACTCGAAGGAGCCACGCACACCGACAAAGAAAAGGGGCATTCTGGCCAACGTACACCCTGCCTGCGAATCCTTCGAGGTTACCTTCTACGAGCTGGTGGCGAAGGAGTCTGGCAGCTGCCATACACCTTCGTGAAGACCCAATTCGCGCCGCTTTCCGCACACTTACTGATATGCGAGGTTCTGAAGTTTGTCGAGACTATGGTTACCTACAAGGGTGGCGACTTCTTAGTCAACGACGAAGGGGATTACTACTACACAAAGGACCTTGAAAAATTGAGGGATAGTTTTAGGAAGGTGGACTTGCTGATAGGTCGCATCATCAGCGCCCTGGCGATGGTATAATGCTGTAGTAATCAAAACTCATTTTTTGTGTTCCGTTAGTATCTTCTTCAAGCTTGTCTTGTCCCTGGTCCTGTCCCACCCGAATAGCTTTCCCTCGATCCGGATTAATGGTACCGAGTCGACGTTGAGCATCAGCAGCTCAGCCATGACCTCGCCGTCCTCGATGCTTTTCTCTGAGACGACCATGTCGTAATCCTCTCCGATCTCGTCAAGGATTTCCTTAAGGTGTCTCTTCAGCGTCCTGCAGTTCGTGCAGGTCTGGCTGGTGAAGAGTTCAAGTTTCATAATAGAAGTATTCCGTATTTCCTATAAAATATCTGTCGCCCAGGTTTTTGCACGCTTGAACGGATTGCGATCTACTGTTAAAGCTTTTTAACGAAACAACAGAAATTAAATTGAGGAGCTTCCATTGATCAAATGCACTCCTCCCAGTCCAGCCAAGGTTCTTGCTAAAATCGGCTTATTAGGGATGAGCTTGGAAAAGATTGAAGCGAATGCGTTCGAGGAATTGATTAAGGGTTTGTCAGACCTGTTAGAAGCCAGGAATCCGAAGCATTAAACCTGCTGCTTTTTAGTCCTGCACCTCGCGATAAAGTGTGCTGATCTTTTCCTCTAGGTCGTTGTCCTTGAACCATTTCGGGTACTTGTGGTATGGATGCAGCACTTTGAACCCCATTCGCCTGTAGCCTGCGATCAGTTTTCCAAACGACGGCGCCATTGCACTCAGTTGGTCTAGCCTAATCGGGATCCCCTTGAACCCTTCGCCAGGGTAGGTGTCGAATACCCACAGATCAGCCGAGAAACCTGAATCACGCTCGAATACCTTCAGGAAAAACCTCTCTCCACCTTTTGAAAGGGGAATTAGCTTACCTTCTTTTCTAACATGGTCAAGCGCGCGCATTTTTACCACTAAAGCTTTGATACTTTCTCCACTTTTCCAAACTGTCGACCCTAATTTCGGTTTGCCGGGTAGTTATGAAAAGTTTATAAGTTAATCCCATTGCTTTCTTTTCTGAAAGCGGTCCTTTTAAAACGAATAGCGGGGTGGGGTAGCCAGGTTATCCCGCGGGGCTCATAAGCCCCGTCGGTTGAGAAACCCCGAGATCGGTGGTTCAAATCCACCCCCCGCTACCAAATTAGGAAATTTCTATAAGCTTGGGCGCTTCAATTATTGCCTAGTGCGGAGAATGATCGTCCTCCTCTCGGGTAAAGGCAAATACGATGTCACTGAGCCCGTGGAAGGCGAAATTATCCTGGCAGGAGAATCCCTGTTCTGGCTATTGAAAGAGGGCACTGATGAAGAATTCAAGAAAAAATTGGTAGAGGTGCACTCTTTAGTTGTCGAAAGGGGGACTCCTGTTGAGGCACTTAGGCATACTGATCTGATCGTGCCCCCAATAGACTCCGACCCTGGGTTTCTAAGGAGAGTCCTTGGCATCGATAAAGCCAAAAAAAGAGTGTACTGAGTCGCTGCCCCAGCTCTTTTCCATTCCGTACCTTTGCAGGGGCTTCGTGAGATGCCGGACTGACCTAGAAGGCGGGAGAAAAACACCTTTTTTTGCCTTCCTGTCCAGGCTTTCCATGATGGAATATTTCGCCTCTAGGCCGCATTTTTCGCATTTGTAGCCCTTGTTCCTGCCCTTGGCTTTCATCCTTACCTTACATTTTCCGCAAAGGGGGCTCCTGGCTACAGCCGTTATTAACTCCAGGACCTCGAGTTTTTCCAAGTTGAGCGTCAACCTTGTTGGTTGGCCCTCGTGGGGGATAACCCCGCCGTAGGCTCGCACGCGGTCTCCTGGCAGGAGCTCCCTCAAAACCTTCTGGATTTCTCCAGACTTCTCGTATGCCGCGATATCGATTCTACCTGTAGCATCGCCGAGCTCAGCTATCGCATGCCCGCCGCGGATCACCTTGGGGGTGCCCATCAATTTCCCTTCTAACACTGCTGCCTGGTAGGGTCTCAATTCAGCAACCGCAGAGTTGTTTATTAGGTGGGCATCGGTTCCTTGGTTGGAGCGGTAGATGACCCACATCTCTCCTCCCGAGAACTTCAGCATCTTCAGGGCTTGCCTGAGCACGGAGGGGTACTCTCCCCTTACCCCGAAGAGTATCGGGTCGGATCCGTGGGGCGTGATCAGGACCCTGCCTGTCTCATAATCCAAGTTGTTGAAGGTGTAGGGGTATGTTCCTTGGTCCATCTCAACTACGCTTTCTCGGTCAACCTGCCTCTGCCCGTCCCAGGTCTCTTTTTTCCTGTAGACTATCAATTCGTATGTGTGGTCACCTTCGAGCGTGTTTCCTATCGCTGCCAGGGCCCCGACCAGCCCCCTCCCGCCCTTGATAGTCCTGTAATATATGCCCAGCTCGCGCGCCAGGCTGGTAGCGTCCTCGACGGAAAGAACATCGTATAGCGCCCTCCTCCCGAAGAGCTTCAGGCTTTTGGGCACGCCCCCTTCGAGGAGAGCTATTCCAGGTTGGTTTTTTTCGTCTTGCCTGTCCCTATTCTCCTCAACGACCTCCTCAGCCAACTCCAGAAGATAATCGCAGTCCATTGGGGTCGAGATCCTTAGGCAGATTGCCGCGTTTCCCCTAGACTTCCACGGGATGTTGGGGTTCAGCCGTATGAGGTTGGGGAAATCAAGGAAGGTAGCTTGCGGGAGTAGCCTTTCTACGAGTAGGGCGCCGACATAGGTCGTGCAACCCCTCTTCAGAGAATCGGTGTCGTCGATGCCTAGGTGGTAAATCGGCATATCATGCTACCTTTCAATGGCTTTTATGACGACTAGAGTCATTGTCGACTGCACTTTTTTAAGCTGGCGGATCCTTCCAACGATGTCCTCTTTATCCTTTGTCTCTTGGATTTGCGCCTTGACAATTATATCATAGACGCCGTACACCAAGTGAGCTTCCAATATGCCTTCCATTTTAGAAAGTTGGTCAAAGACTTCCTCCTCCGCCCCAGCAGAAGTGTTTATCATTATGAAGGCAATCATTTTCCCACGGTCAAATGATGTTATATGCAACTTAAGTATTTTAAATCCTGATGCGGGGCGCGGTTTTTGCCAAGGATTTACATTTACCATAAACGCGAATGCGATGTGAAAAAGTGTACTGCGCTTAAACTGGGTAAGTTCCGCCTTGCTGAAATCGTATACAACGTTCGCGAACTCCCCCGAACCAGCCTATTGCTGTATCCTTTCTGCGAGAACGTGCTCTCGCCGATAGACAAGGAAATTGCTTCCAGGGGTGCTCTCGCAGCGATAGACTGCTCTTGGAACCAGTTCCAAACAGAAAGGATACCGCATAGCTTGGCTCTAAGAAAGCTCCCGTTCTTGCTGGCAGCCAACCCTGTAAACTACTCTGTACCTTACCGACTGAGTACTCTTGAGGCTCTGGCTGCTGCCCTATACATATTGGGCTTCACTGAGCACTCTTCTTTACTGCTATCGAAGGTGAAATGGGGTGCCACTTTCTTTACTCTGAACGCCGAGCCCCTCTCCCTATACTCCAAGGCCAATTCCCAGGAAGATATCAGGAGAATCGAGAAAGAGTACCTGTCGCTTTATGGGATAGCCAACCCTGAATAGAGGAGATAGACAATAGTCGATTTTTATTTCGTTTAATGCCTTGGAATAGTATTAAATACTTCGACAGCGAACTATTATGTGACACAAAATGGCTCTAGTCCTGAGAAGGAGAATCCCCAGAATCAAAAAGAGTTCCAAGCGCTCTAAAGTAGGTGAGAAAGTAGCGAAAAAACTGAAGAATGCTTGGGAGTTACCCGAGGACTACGAACCACAGATCTGAGCTCACTTCTTTCAAGGACCGTGCTTAGTTAGCTTTCTAACCGCGATTATGAGCGGCACCCCAATGATTGTCGAAGCCAGTGAAATAAACAGCCTCTCAGGCAATGTTATCGCAAGCATAGGGACAAAAAAATACGGGCTTGGGCTGTAGACTGCCACAAATATCAAATTACCCAGCATGTTCCCGGTCATTGTAGAGATGAAGCTGACTAGAAACAAACCCAGTGCGAGTTCCATCTTGCTGCTCCTGAGTAATTTGTGGAGCTTGCCCCCCAGGCCAAACGCCATTGCTGCGGCTGCAATATGCGGCACCGCAAAAAAGGGTGCATTTTGTGCTTGTTGGGTGAAGCCCCAGACAACGATCATAACCGTCAAAATCAAGCCTGATGTCGCCCAGCCGGGAATTCTTGCAATTCTATCTCTGTAAATGAGCGCGGAACTTGAAGTTGACACTAAGGCGAGGGGGGCGAAAAGAAGGCTCGCGCTCTCCCCACTCAGTATT
>JARYLH010000092.1 GCA_029907755.1 Candidatus Methanosuratincola sp. | reverse complement strand
AATGATCATGTTCTTAGAGAGTTTACCGATGAAAAACTTCATTACGCTCAAACTCAGGCTTCCTCCTCGACTACAATCTCAACGTGGGTGAGCGGGTGGTAGAAAGGCGTGGCTCGGCCGAATGCCCTCGGGATGTAGTTCCTCATGCGCAGCCCCATCTGCGCGCACGCATGGACTATCCTCAGGCGCTCGCTGTCCAGCCCCTTGTTCTCAGCATTTGCCTTGGCGTTCTTGAGAATCTTGACGATCTCAGAAGACGCCTTGACAGGATACCTGCCCGACGGGATACCCCACCTGGCTGCGATCTCAGAGTGGTGAGGGACGTTCGAGTTGAACCTCCTGTACGGAACGCCTTCCTTCTTCTGTGCCACACGCTCCAGATAGCTTATTGCGTCGTCCAGGCGCATGTTCTTGATAGTAGCGCAGATCTCCCTGGCCTCCTTAGGCGAGATCCTGAGATCCCTACCACTGGCTTTAGCCATCCGGTCAGGGTCAATTTCGACCATTGAATATCCCCATTCAGGCATCGGGAACACTTCCAACCTCTATCATAGTTCAGATTGCACAGTTTACAACTTGGGGGGGCTATAAAAAGTTTTTCACAAAAAAGGGAGGCGAGTTTACGCCCAGACCTGAAAGGAATGAAAAGAAAAAAATCACTTGAGCGGGATGAACATCGAGCTCCTCGTGGCCTTCAGACCCGGAGCGCCGTGCGTGACCTTGGCTGTCGTTACGGCGAACTCGCCAAGATACTTGCCCACCATCTCTGGCTGTATCTCGACGGGGACGAACTCCTTGCCGTTGTGAACGGATATCGTAAGCCCGATCATCTCTGGCAATATTATCATGTCCCTGCAGTGGGTCCTGATGACCACTTTCTTGCCCTTCGAGGTCTTGGCTTTCCTTATCCTCTCGAACAGTGCCCTCTGATCAGGGGTGAGCCCCCTGAGAAGCGACCTGCGCTGCCTGCTGGGCAACAGCCTGATGAACTCGTCCATCGGCATGCTAGCGAGCTGACTTGCAGTGTATCCGCGGTAGGTGAATTCCCTATATGCCATATCTCTCCCTCCTCCATTTCACTCCATATCACTTCTTTGTCCTGCCCGTGCGCCTCGAGGCTATGATCCCAACCTTCTGCCCTGGAGGGGCGTTCCTTGCTACCGGTCTGCCTCCCTTCGGGTGCGCACCGCCTCCGTGTGGATGCGCATATGGGCTCATTGCCTTGCCCCTGACGCGCGGGTACTTGACCGACCTGGCCCTGTACTTGTGGTAGTTCGAACCGGCCTTCAGGACGGGCTTCTCGACGATTCCGCCCGAGGCGACGATGCCGACGGTCGCGCGGCACTCCTCCGGGAAGGTCTTTATCCCGCCGGAGGGGAACTGGCACAGAACTCCATCAGGGGTGTGCGAGACGACAGTCGCGTAGCCGCCAGCAGACCTGACGTATCTACCCCCGTCGTTCGGCCTGCCCTCTATGTTGCAAACCATCGTGCCTTCCGGCACGCTGCTCAACGGCAGCACGTTGCCCACGTTCACTGGCGCTTTTGACCCGAAGTAAACCTTCTGCCCGACGAAGCACCCCTCGGGTGCGATCATCAGCACTCTAGCCCCAGACTGCGACTTCACGGCCATTACCGGAGCGGCCCTGCCTGATTCGTGTAGGATCTCCTGGACTGTGAACTCAACACTCCCAGACCTCTCCTCCTCCGTGATCTGAGAGTAACCTACCTTGCCGAGCCTCCTCCACGAAGGGGATTTGAATACAGATCCCCCACGACCTCTCCTCTGAAGAACTTGTCTCTTACCCATTTACAACACCTACAGCAGACCCAATTTTGTGGCCAACTCGGATGCGCTGAATTCCTTCTCAAGGGCAACGACCGCTTTCTTCTCCGAGTTAGTCGTTATCATCGTCCTCACGGACTTGACCTTTACACCGTATAGCTTCTCCACCGCCCACTTGATGTCCGACTTGTTTGAGTTCATGGAAACGATGAAGGTCAGCTTGTTCTCGCGCTCCATCCTATCCAATGCGGACTCTGATGAGACGGGTCCGACAATCACGTCAGCAGGTTCCTTTGGCATCTCTTGCACCTCACTGGTAAATCTCACTCAGCCTGTTTATTGCAGACTCGGTCCAGAGCGTAAGCCTCCCTGGGTGACCGCCCGGGGCTAAACGCTCGACATTGAGTTCGGCGACCCCCACGCATTCCACACCGGTGAAGTTCCTTGAAGCGAGCCTTACCGGGGCAGCAGGGTCGTCGACGACAATCAGAAGGGACTTTGGCTTGATCCATCTCCTGCCGCGGCGCTTGCCCTTCCCGGATCTTTCCCTGATCCCCTCCTTTGCCCTCACCACGTCGTAGATGAGCGAAGTCCTCTCGAGGAAATCGCGCAGCTCTGCGGCCTTCTTCAGACCCTTTATCTCGTCTGAAACGACCAACGGAAGGGAGATGTCGGTAGTTATGACGTGCCCCCTCTCGATAACCGCCTCCGGATCAGAGGTCGCTGCTATCGCAGACATGAGCGCAAGCCTGCGCTCCTTCTCGTTTATCCGCTCGTGGTACTTCTTCTCCAAGCTTGGAGGGAATGCGAGCCTGCCCCCGACCACATTGGGGACGAATGCGCCTGCCCCTGAGGCAGGGTTGTGTTCGCCCTTAACCCTGGGGACGCGCGCCAGGTCCAGCCCGACCCCGAGGCTCTCGGCGCTGGTTCGCTTGCCCGCATAGTAGTCGGTGGTCCTAGGAACTATCCTAGCCGTCTGGCTCGAGATGACCGCGCGACGTATGAGGTCGGGCCTCAGGTCGGTCTCGAAGACCTCCGGTAGCTCTATCTCACCCTTGATTGACCCGTCGACGCCTATTATTTTTGCTACCCTCTTAGTGGTAACCTCTGATGACATTCATCACACCCCCTGCTTCGAAGCCAGGTCCACCGCGACGAGCTTCGGGGGCTCGATCTTCTCGACCTTGGACCTGACAGGATACCTGATCCGGACAAGCCTCTTTGACGGGCCTGGGAT
The DNA here is from genome assembly GCA_029907755.1 of Candidatus Methanosuratincola sp. Lineage (GTDB taxonomy): Archaea > Thermoproteota > Methanomethylicia > Methanomethylicales > Methanomethylicaceae > Methanosuratincola. The sequence goes on along the minus strand of JARYLH010000092.1, from coordinate 2,553 downwards.
GGACCCCGCCACAAGGATGTAGTCGTTGCCAACCAAGCCGTAGTGCAGGAAACCTCCTGCGACATTGACCTCTGCCGGGTTCTCCCCAATCTTCAGGATGAGCTTGTTGTACTCGGTGCGCTGGTGGAATCCCATCTTACCAGGTCTCGGAATCGTGAACATCATGTGCGGCTTGGAAGGGCTTATGGACCCGACGACCCGCTTACCCTTCCGGTGCTTGTGCCAGTTCGGCTGTATCTTGACGCCGAATCGCTTCACAGCGCCCTGGAAGCCCTTCCCCTTTGTGATCGAGATCACGTCGACGTATTGGCCCTCATTGAATAGGTCCTTTGCCCTGATCTCCTTGCCCAGCAGGGATTTCGCGTACTCTAGCACTGCCTTTATGTCGTCTCCATCGACCTTTATCTCAAGTATCTCTGGCGTCCTCTTGCCGAATCCAGCCTTGTAGGGCTGCGTCAGAGCCAACACCCTGATCTCTGCGATGTTGTCGATGTTAGCCTCTATCGAGGCCTGCAGCGGGGACGGGTCGTATTCCTCGGAGACCCTAAGGACCCTGTCTGCATTTTTGGGGAAAGACTTCGTCATGACCTCAGCAAGGACCCTCAGACCCTTGCTGGTGCGGACATATGCCCTGTATCCGTAAACGTAAATCGGGGGGACTTCGAGCACAGTCACCGCCCGCATGACCTCCTTGCCGAAGAGAGGGCTCTTCGGCCTGTTGTCGACCATTATGACGTGGGTCGATCCTACTTTGTAACCGGCAAAGCCAAGGAGACGGGGAGCGCCGGCGACCTTGGGCCAAGTCCTTATCCTACCGGAAATGCGTCTGGCGCGCACCCGGGGGTAGTACATCAGCGAGCCCCTGCGCGGCGCACTCTTACTTCGATGTCCCATGAACAGACCTCCAGCCTAAACTTGCCTGTTGATAGCAGTAATACTAAAATATATTTCTATCCGTTTCCGGACGGGAGATGGGAATGCAAAGTTTCATGGGGTAAGCGGGCAGCGCGGGGGTCATGTGCCATCGACCCCATCTTGGAGTTCGGGGAGCCCGGTTGATCCGCCAATAAAGTCGATCAGGGCGAGTGCGATCATTATTGCCTCCTCGGTCCTTATCGTCGCGGTGCCCTGTCCCGGTGCAATGTTTATAGTCATGTCGACCAAGTCGTCCAACGTTGCGCCCTCCCTCCCGAGAATCTCGTGCAGGCCCTCCCTAGGCGACCCGAAGATCAGTGAGATGCCGCGGCGTTCTGAAAATGCACGAGAGATGTGCCCCGCCATTTGTGAAACCGGCTTCCCCAGCCTCGAGGTGGCTATGAGTACTCCAGACCTGCGTTCTGCGAGTATCTCGCGCAGCGGCCTCTCATCGAGATGTACAGAGTATCCCCAGTATAGCGGCACAGACTCCCTCGGGACCGGCACCCAAGCGCCCCCCTCCCTGCGCATGGTGACCCGCGAATTCTTGGGCAGGGGGATCCTGCACCTGACTGGCTCCCTGAGGCCGATCTCGATCATGGAACCCTTCGCCCCGGATTCGAGCACGAGTCCCTCCCTGTACTCCACGTCTGATGAACCGAGGGGATGATGGGGGGTCCTTAGCGGAGGGATGAGCCCAGCGAATCGGAGCTGTGGCGAGATCGGGAATATGAGCCTCCTGAGATACTGCGGCGTCTCGGCATAAGAGAGCAGGGAATGTATCAGCCTGGCGTCCTGCCTCCAGTTGGAACCGTCCGGGTAGATGACAAGTTCCTCGACCCTGAATATGGAGGCCGCCCGGGCTATCTGCCCGACCTTAAAGGTCTTTTCGGATAGGCTTGGGACATCAGAGAGGATGGATGAGGGGAAAAACACTGTGATGGGGTTGCTCCTTCGCTCCATATGCATTCCTCAAACGGAATTTTAGGTGGGCAACTGGGGAATAGGGCGGAAAAATCTGCCCTATTGCTGCTTCTTCTCCTTGCTCCTCTCTTCCTTTACCTGGCTCAAGATCGTGGTCCTCTGTCTGCCTCCCATGACGACACCTCAAGGGAAGACTAAACGCAGGCAGACACTATAAAGTTTATCTTTATGCGGAAGGAGAATATCACGGCCAATGATGATTTTGCCGAGTTCGCAGAGCGAAAGCGATGCAGAAAAAAAGACAGCAGAGGCCAAAATACGGGTGGGTTTGATGGAGATAAGCGCGAAGGAGCTTGAAGGGCTCATCAGATACGCCAAGGCGCAGTGCGAATCAAAGTGCCCGCAGGAGAGGGACGCGGAGACCTGCGTGAGGCTGATTGAGCTATGCGTTGAAATGGATCTTGACCCTCCGATCTGCTACGAGGAGACCGAGGGGTTCTCGAGGAAGTTCTTCTCAGCCAAGATAAGGGAGATCGAGAAGAGGCGTTGCAAGCCGATCGAGGAGTTGCTCTCCGAGATAAGGAGCAGCGGTCCAAAAACCCTAGAGGACGAGATAGACAGGATAGACGGTGAGTTCGCGATCGATGCTCTGAAGGCCATAGACGCCCGGGAGAAGCCGAAGAAGCGTCCTTGAAATTGCACTCCCCCCTGCAT
>JARYLH010000091.1 GCA_029907755.1 Candidatus Methanosuratincola sp. | reverse complement strand
CAGGAGAGTATGCAGGAGCCTCGGACAGGACGGCGGTCGAGGGCAAGGCAGCTTGGGTCATAGGCACCCAGCAGATGACTACCATCGGTGACAGCCTCGTGAACTGCCACTTCCTGGAGAGGCTGCTCGGGTTCACGCTCACCCAGAAATGGGTGGACATGATAAACCCCGTCACAGGGTTCGGCTACACCCTGGAGGAGCTTACCACAGTCGCCGAGCGGATTCTGGACTTGGAGAGGGCATTCAATGTCAGGACTGGGATAAGGAGGAAGGACGACACGCTCCCGAGGAGGTTCCTTGAGGAGCCCATACCAGAGGGGCCGTCCAAGGGGATGCATACCGACGAGCAGACCCTGAACAGGATGCTCGACGACTTCTATGCGCTAAAGGGGTGGGACCCGAAGACAGGCATCCCCACAAGGGAAAAGCTTACCAGGATGGGTCTCGAGGACGTAGCGGACTGCCTTGCAAGGAGTGGCATAGGCTGCTAGAGAAAGGCAGCGTTTCCTCTATTTTTTTAATTTTTTCAAACCGTAATCGATTCCTGAACCCCCAAAGCCCCTGTTTTTACAAGAAGAACCGAAAAAGTATTAAAACAGCCCAAGACGACTTCAAATGAGGTTTTATCCAATGAGCGAAGCACAGTTATTCGAGGAATTGGCAAACGCAGTCTATGCGGGGGACGACGCCAAGGCAGTTGAGCTATCAAGGAAGGTCCTCGACGCAGGGATCGAACCCCTCAAGGCAATTAACGAGGGGCTCATGAAGGGGATGAGCAGGGTTGGGGATGATTTCAGCCAACTCAAGATATACCTCCCTGAGGTTATGCTTGCGGCTGAGGCGATGAAGGCAGCCCTGGCAGTTCTCGAGCCCGAGGCGCTTAAGAGGGGTAAAGCCACCGTCAAGAGCAAGGTCGTGATTGCCACAATCACCGGGGACATCCACGACATTGGCAAGAACATCGTTGCGATGCTGATGAAGGCTAATGGTTTTGAGGTCCATGACTTGGGCAGGGATGTCCCGATAGACGAGCTGATAAAGAAGGCAGAGGAGGTCAAGGCTGACTTCATCTGCGCGTCCACGCTACTCTCAACATCGATGCCATACATGGAGGACCTGATCGCGCTCCTGAAAGAGAGGGGGATCAGGGAAAAGTACATAGTGATGGTCGGTGGCGGACCAGTGACGAGAGAATGGGCAGCCTCGATCGGAGCCGACGGCTACGGTGACGACGGAGACGAGGCGGTCAAAGTGGCGAAGGAGCTCCTCCAGAGGAGAGGTGCCAAATGACCTCGATCTGGGAAGTAATCGACAGGACTGAAACAGGAACCTACATGGAAGAGACCGACTTCGACCTCAAGATCGTTGCCAAGAAATGCAAGGAGCTCGTCAAGGAATATGACATAAGGTACGACCCGAAGCAGATAATCACCTCGGACGACTCGCTCGCCGACGACGTCTTCGAGGCTGGGCTCAGGCTGGCGCTGGAGTCGGGCATATACTGTATCGACACGAAGAGGCTCGTCAAGTTCGACGAGTATGAGCTGAAGGAGGGGATAATCTCTGCCCCAAGGAGGCTCCTCATCGGACAGAACAAGGACTCGAGGATACTCTACGCGAGGGGGATAGAGGACGAGCGCGCCCCAATAATCTGCGGCGGCCAGGCAGGGGCAGCCATACCTGAAGAGTGGTACCTCCCGATGGCGATATCCTACATGAAGGAGCCCCTAATCGACATGATCAACAACGGGGGGCTCGCGGTGGTCGAGGGGAGGAAGGTCAGGACAAAGACGCCCCTCGAGATCCAAGCCACGAGGAGGGAGCTCTCGATGCTCAGGGAGGCCGCGAGGCGCGCCGGGAGGCCGGGCATCAGCTTCATAGCCGCAGAGAGCAGTGTCTCGGCTATGGGGGACCTCGCGATAGCGAGCGAGAGGTACATGAGGAGGACCGACTCGCACCTTGTAGCGCTGCTGAACGAGCTGAAGACGGACTTCGACAGGATCTCCAAGGTAGTCAACTTCTACGAGTACGGGGCGCACAATGTGACGCTGGTCGACCCGATCATCGGCGGGTACGCAGGCGGCCCGGAAGGGGTGGCAGTCTGCTTCGTTGCCTCCTTCCTACTTGGCAGGGTTATGTACGGATCGGACTTCCATGTCTGCCACCCGATCCACTTCAGGTACATGAGCACCAGTGCCCCAGAGTGCATGTGGAACCTTAATATCGTCGGCCAAGCGATGGCAAGGAATGCTCCGTTCATCATAATGGGGGACGTTTGGACTTCGGCTGGCGCCGGGAGCGAGATGGTGTTCTACGAGACTGCTGCGAACACGATTGTAAATGTTGTTACCGGGAGCCACCCGCTCGGGGTCTCAGCCACCAACGGGAAGTACCCGCACGCGACCGGCCTCGAGACCAGGCTCATGGCAGAGGTGGCTCATGCCGCGGTCAGATCGAGGCTCACGCGCAAGTCTGCAAACGCGATTGTCGTCGAGCTGGTGAAGAGGTACGCTGACAGGCAAGGGAAGCCAGACGTGGGCAAGCCGTTCCCGGAGCTCTACGACACAGCAAAGGCGATACCCAAACCCGAGTGGAATGCGACCTACCTGAAGATGAAGAAAGAGATCTCTGAAATGACCGGGCTGAGGTTCTGAGAGGGGCAGGATGCGAAATGAAGACTTACAGGCTTGACGAAGTGACCAGGCGGGCTCTTGAGGGTCCGTTCATGGACGAGAAGGACTTTGACATGAAGCTGGTGAGGAGGACAAGGGAGCTCGTCAAGGAGTACGACATAAGGTACGACCCGAAGCAGCCGGTCTGCACCGACGACTCGGTGGCTGACGATGTCTACGAGGCGGCGATGAGGCTCCTGCTCGAGATGGGCTTCTACTGCCAGACCACGAAGCGATCCATCATGTTCGAGGAGGGAGAGATAAAGAGGGTCCTCAGGTCGCTCCCAGAGAGCATTGTGCTCGGATCGGGCAAGGATGCGCTCACGATGAACATGAGGCGGGTTGAGGATCCGCGGCCGCCTGTGATACATGCAGGCCCGACGGGCACGCTCTGCACAGAGGGGGAAGTCTATGTCAAGACGATGCGGAGCTTCGCTCAGGAGGAGGTAATCGACTCGGTAGGCGCGGGGACGCTGGCCACGATAGACGGCTTCAAGATAAGGAAGGGGACGCCGCAGGAGTTCAGGGCGGCGAGGCTCTTGGCCAGGTGGGCAAGGGAGGCGATAAGCCAAGCAGGGAGGCCAGGGATGCACATAAACGACGTTGCGGTCGTCAGCCCCGAGGCGAAGCTTTGCGCGCTGGACCCTGCATACGGATTGAGGCCGAGTGACGGCATCATAGTCTCCCAGATGATAGAGCTTAAGACGAGCCTCCAGCACCTCTCGCTGGTGGAGCATCTCCAGAGCTACGGGATCCACATCGGCAACCTGATGACCCCGATACTGGGAGGCTACTCGGGCGGGCCCGAAGGCACGGCGATAGTGAACGTCGCAGAGCACATCGCAGGCGTCTTGTGCTACAGTGCAAGCTACCACTACTGCAGCCTGACCAATGTGAAGAACTTGAATGGCACGGACCGGCCGGGTCTCTGGGCAATAAGCATGGTGGGGCAGGCGCTTTCGAGGAACTCTGAGATAATGAGCGTTTACGACTGCTACTGTGCAAGCGGACCCGGGGAGGAGATGCTCTTACTGGAGGCTGCTGCAGGCGGGGTCGCAGCATCAGTTGCCGGGATGAACGTTATGGGCTGCGGATCTTGCGGCGGGAAGCTGGTTGACCACTCCACAGGGCTCGAGGCAAGAATGCTAAAGGAGGCCGCAGCGGCCGCAGCTGGCATGAGCAGGGCTGATGCGAACGAGATCCTGAACAAGGTCCTCCCGAAATACGAAGATAGGCTGGACATATTTAAGGCACCCAAGGGCAAGACTTTCCAAGAGCTTTACGACCTGGCGTCGGCTAGACCAAAGGCAGAATGGCAGGGTCTTTATGACAAGGTGGCAAGAGAACTCTCGGACCTTGGCCTAGAAGTCCCCTAATCTTTCTTTATTTTCCTTTTTTGACCACAGAAAAATTATGGTTTAGAGCGGGAAAGTTCATCGATCCCTCCCGATTCTCTTCCCCAGGCTTGCGGGACCCCTGACACCCCTCCCGCCAACCACGAGCGCTACGAGCGCGACCAGATAGGGGAGCAACGCAAAGAGCTGGTTCATCGATGCGCCGGAGAGCTCCGGGAACAGTATGCCAATCCTAAGAGATAGTGCCTCGGTGAAGCCGAAGAGCAGCGATCCCACGAGTGCGCCCCAAGGATTCCATCTGCCAAGAATGACTATTGAGACCGCGACAAAGCCCCTCGCGGCCACTATCCTAGGATCAAAAGTGTTGAACATCGATATAGTCAGCAGTCCGCCCGCCAGCCCAGCCAGAATGCCTTCTGCCAACAAGGCAGCGTACCTCATTTTCGCGACATTTATGCCCAAGTAGGAGGCTATCACAGGATCCTCGCCGATGGACCTGAGACGGAGACCGAATGTTGTCTTGGTCAGAAGCACATAGATGAGAGGCACGGATATCAGCCCAAGGTACACAAACCCAGTCTGCGAGAAGAGGACCTCGCCCAGAACAGGTATATCGCACAGGATCGGGATCGGCAGTGGCCCGAAGAGGTCCCCCAGGTACGGTGAGACGCCCCCAGTGAATAGCAGCCTGGTGAAGTAGAGCGTGAGGCCGCTCGCGAGGAGGTTGATCGCGAGACCTGAAACCACCTGATCCAGATCGAGATTTATTACCAGAATGCCGAAGAGCAGGGTGGTCAGGACCCCGCCAATTATTGCCGAGGCCAGCCCGATCCAGAGGCTTCCGGAGAAGTAGGCGCCCATGAATCCTGAAAATGCACCCACGAGCATCGCGCCCTGGATGCCAAGATTCAGCATGCCTGCCCTCTCAGCGATCGTCTCGCCGAGCGATGCCAGCAAGAGAGGTGCAGCAACCCTCAGGGTGGCGGCAGCTAGACCTGTTAAGACTAACCATTCGATCATAGCTTCAGCACCCCACGCCTCTCGAGAAAGCGCACCAGCGGCTCAGAAGCGAGCACGAATATGAACAAAAGCCCTTGCATCAGGTCGACTATCCCCATCGGAATGTTCATCGTCCATGCGAGCGTCGAGGATCCGTTCATTACTGCAGCCAAGAAGAGCGAGGCCAGCGCGACCCCCAATGGGTTATTGTTACCGAGCAGCGCCACCACTATCCCTGTATAGCCATATCCGGGTGAAAGCGACCCCCTTACCCTGAACTGGATCCCCATGACCTCGGTTATGCCGGCGAGGCCCGCCAGCAGCCCGCTGAATATCAGGGAGACAAAGATCAGTTTACCTATCTCCATCCCTCCGTACCTTGCGGCTTCCGGGTTCTCCCCGACCACTTTTACCTTGTACCCGAATGTCGTCCTCTCAAGGAGGAAATAGACTACAGGGACTAGCGCAAGCGCAAGGGCCACTCCCAAGTGGAGTCTGGTGCCCGGCAGGATTACCGCCAGCGCGGATGAGGACGGTATTGCCGCGGACTCTGGG
>JARYLH010000090.1 GCA_029907755.1 Candidatus Methanosuratincola sp. | reverse complement strand
ACTTGCGGGTACCTGGTCTCAAGCATTTCCATACTGCCGTCAGAAGAGCCGTTGTCTACCACTATGACCTCAAAGTCCATTCCCTTGGTGTTCTCATAGAGCGATAGTAAGCACGAATCCAGCAAATCCTTGGTATTATAGTTGACAATACAGATAGACAGGTCTTTTGGCATGGATGGTTTGCCCTGCTTTTGTCTCAAGGTTTGACAGCCGCTTGCCCCCGCGCTTTCAAGGCGTTAAATAACGCAAGATAGGGATGAAAATCGTTTGGCCGAATCACCAGCATATCTACGATCCTGGTCTTTGCCACCCTGGTGAAAACGATCACTGCTACCCCCATTACAGTGATATACGTGACTGTAGAAGCCAGCGCCGCTCCGCGTATTCCCATCTGGGGTATCAGCAGGAGATCAAGCAAAGTATTTACCGTCAGTGATACGGAGGCGAGGGCTGTGTTAATCCAGGGCTTGCCTACGTGTCCGTTATAATAGCCTGTGGTAATATGCGCCATACTCAGGATAGTCACACCTGGAAGAAGTATCAGCAGGGGTTCCACTGCCGGCAGATAGGCAGGAGAGTATACGAGTTCAGTGAGAAACCGCCCAGTCGCAAAAAGGCATAAGGCAACAAGTACACTGAGGAAGAAGGCATTCCGACAACCCAAACAAGCGATTCTGGCTGCCTCACGGTCATCTGCTACAGCCATTCGAGGCAAGGCTGCCGTTCCTATTGCGGCGGGGATATAGAAGATGAATTCGGCAATGGCCAACGCCACTGTATAATAGCCTACATCTGCCGCGCCCAGGAAATAACCAACCAGAAACACATCGAAACGGAACTGGAGGGTACCAATGATTTGTGCCAGCCAGGCCTGTAAGCCAAAAGTCACGGATTCCCTGAGCAGTCCAGGATTATACATCAGTCTAATGCTTGCCAAGCCCGAAATGACGATGATCGCAACAGTCAGACCTACCACTAGACTTATCGCCCATGACAGAAGAGCCCAACCTATCCCCAGCCCAAGGACAGCCAATAGAACGATGAGGGCAAGTGTGTTGGCGGCTGGCGCTATCAGGCGTGTCATGTTGAACTCTTTTATTCTATTGAGACCCTGCAAAACCCCCCGAAGCGATTCAGTAAATAACCCCAACGGAGCCACTGCAAAAGCGAAAACGACATACTGCCATTGAACATCTTGAAAAAAGATGTTGCGCTGGGAGTACACTGCTCCACAGGCGAGTCCCAACAGCACTGTTACAGTCAAGGTGAGCACCAACGAATTGGAAAGCAGGCTATCTACCGAGTATTTCTTCTTGCCGGCAACACAGGCATTAAAGATCGGTATTCCCAGCCCGGCGATAATGACCGTCAAGTTATATGTCAAAATCGTCAGGGAATAGATCCCCTTCCCCGCAGGACCAAGCACCCTGGCGATGATAACTCCGCTAACGAAAGTGATTGCAAAGTATGCTACTTGCGTAGCAAAGGTTATCAGCGAATTCTTCGAGATGCTCAGCAATTGGCGACGTCCCTTACTATGTTTATCTTCAGCCCTAAGAACTTGAGCATGATTATGACTTTTATCACCTTCTCCAACCCTATTTTCTTATGGGCTACAAGAGAGGGCAGATTCCGAGCCTCAATGAAACCATACGCTCTCGAATACGAGCTACCTTTGAAGTGTGTTATGCACGCCTCCCAAACTTTGGCATATATTCCTTGTCCTCTATAATCAGGCAACGTATATGCCCCTATCAAGGCAACTGTCTGATTGTCGAGCTTCAGATTGTATTCCACATCAGCGAGATACACCTCGTTAAAAGTCGCCCACAAGCAGCTTACAGTTTTCCCATCCACTTCCGCTATGAATCCCAAATCTCCCTTCTCAAGTCTTTCCTCATAGAACCTTCTCGGCCATCCCCCTTTCGCCGCTATCAGCGGTTTCAAATCATCTATCGTAGCAACGAGCCGAGTTTGCACTGTTACCTTAGATGCTAAACGTGGGCTCCAATCACTAATGGACAATTCAAACACAAAGAGTTGAGCGTATCGAAATTTGAGCCTATGTGCAGTGTGTCTAAGCTCCTTGTACATCTTCGCTATTGCATCTCTCATCTACCCAAGCCCTCATTCAGTCTACTCAACATCTTCTTGGGGCTGGTGATGAACTGCCATATCCTTACGCCTTGGCCCAGGGCAGTCCTCTTGACTGCGGAATACAAGGTCACAGTGTTACCACCAAACCCCATCTTGAATACGGCGATGCCAGGTAACCGGTCCGGCTCGATGCGAAGAAGATCATAATACCTATAGCCATTCGCGTTAGCCCATTTGATGATCTCCCACTGGATGAGGTCATTAGGGGCAACATCACGATATTCCCTAAAAGAGGCGCCACTCCAGTAGTATACCGTGTCCTTAAAGCACAGGAATATCGCTCCAGCCACGATCTTATCTTTGTACTTCGCCACCAGCATCTTTGCCATGCCTTTGGGTCCCAATTGAGCCACGACACGCTCGTAGTAAGTTTGAGGCAACGGATGCTTTCCCGATCTTCCTAGTGTCTCAGCCAACATTGCATAATAGGTCCCTACATCCGCCGCATTCCCCTCAACGATGCTGACGCCCTTTTTCATTGCTTTTCGGACCATATTACGTGTCTTGCCGTCCATACCCATCCACAGCGCCTCTTCAGTACGCTGCAGGCTCAAAATGGAAGTATAGATGGGCACGTACTTGTAGCCCATCTCAGCCAGCATTTGCGGATCGTACCGTGGTGTGGTCACCATGTAGTAAATTGCCCCTCGTTCGATCTCCTCTACACCTCTGAGTAACGCTGTCAGAACCATGGAGTTGTCAGGTGGAGCGATAGGACCACCATAAACACTTTCTAGATGGCTGAAAGGCGACCGACATTCCTTGAAGTAGATGCCAACTTGCCTGGTATGATAATTATACATTCCCATGGGGACGCCATCTACCCATACCAATAACGTTTTACTCCTGACCCCAAATTCCTTCGCTAATACCGCATTCCACTCCAGGCTGTGGAAAACAGTGGCATTCTCCGCCTTTTGTAGGACCTCCCGTATAGCCTTTTCCTCACTCTCCACGAGTCTGGATATGTCCAAGACATCTATCTTTATGCCGAGTCCTTTTTCATCTTGCCTTTGCACCATGCAACCCTCCGCAGCCCTCTATGTCGGGAATCTCACGACTCGCCACTAGGGTTAATTCGACCTGGGGGGGCATACCACTTAACAAGAGCATGGGTACTAGTAGAAGCGGATGAGCAAAGAACCGAAAGACTGGAATCTGCATCACATCAAAGTACATCAGATCCAGGTGGTAATTCCTAGAGCGAAAATACCAAACTTTCCACTTGGACAAATCAAAGCACGTAATTATCTCCTGATATCTTGGAACCCGACATGCTAAATGCTGCAGAGTCATGTCCGGCGCCTGGAATCCAAACCGTTCGCAAAAACCAATAACAGATCTCGAAAGTGCCTCAGCGTGTTCCCCTTCAGGGCAAATGAGCACCAGTTTTTGTGAACAGACACGCGCAAGCTCTGAGATGAATTGTTGTCTCTTTGTCCATGGCACGTGTTCAAGTACATGCAAACACGTCACATATCGAAAACTCCCATTCGCAAACGGTAGAGCAGTTCCACTCGCGCGAACCGTCAATACACCTCTTTGAGCCGAACGCGTTGCCGACCTCGGATTAGGCTCACAAACTACAACAGAAGCAAAATAGGACAGTTTGGAGGCATAGATAGCGAAATCTCCAGCTCCTCCACCAACGTCCAACACAAGGCATGGTTCACCATTTATCCCTGACGCTAGCAAACGGCGCGCATTCTTATAGCGGTACCAGCTATCAAAACGCCACAGAGGTAACCTCAGCCTATCCGGGACTAGCGCAACAAGAACACGGTATAGGCCCACGTCCAACACGCCTGCGACGCCAAGTGTTTTCAGCTTATGGAAGAAATATTTGACAGTCATCAAATACGCTTTACTTCGCATCCCTGTGTATACTGCGATGAACAGTTTCATGCATCATGGCTGAAGCGCGATGGATGAAACGAGCGCACGGACTCGATGATAAAGTCTATCTGCTCATCTGTAAGGTCAGGAAAGAGAGGCAAGGTAACAAGACGCTGCCAGACGCTCTCTGCTATGGGGAGCGGCGTGTAGTACGGTTTGTACATGGCATAGAGGTGATTGGGGATGTAATGCACACTTGTAGCAATGCCCTTTTCCTGCAAGTACGCCATGAACCGGTCCCGCTTGGGTACCTTGACCACATAATTGTGCCGCGAACTCTTCACATATGCCCTTTCGACGGGTCTCTCCAGCCACTCCAGGTCAGCGAACCCTTTATCGTACCGCGCCGCGATCTCCCGACGTCGGGCATTGGTTCTTTCTAACTTGCGCAATTGAGCCAGACCTATCGCCGCTGCCACATCGCTCAGATGGTACTTGTACCCCACTTCTTCCACATTATAATACCAAGAGTATTTGCTTACGTCTTCCGAACGATCCCAGGTGCTCTTAGTAATCCCCATCCAGCGTAGCCGCCTAAGCCACCTGTCCAGATTCTCGTCCTGCACAGTGATCGCGCCCCCCTCACCCATAGCCAGGTTCTTTACAGCATGAAAACTAAAACAGGTAGCATCGGAAAAAGAGCCAATGCGCTTACCCTTATACTCTGCCCCGCAGGCGTGAGCAGCATCCTCTACAACTTTGATTCCCTTGGATCTGGCAAGCGCCAAAATCTCATCAAGGTCGCATGGATGTCCACCGTAGTGCACCACCATGATGGCTTTAGTACGAGGGGTAATCTTGCGTTCGATGTCCCGCACGTCTATATTGAGCGTATCTTCCTCAATGTCAGCGAAAACAGGAATCGCGTTGTTGTAGAGGATAGCATGGTTGGTTGAGATGAAAGTCATTGGGGTGGTAATGACCTCTCCGCCCTCGACGCCTATGACCTTCAGAGCCAGATGCAGGGCGGCCGTGGCTGAGTTAAGCCCCACAGCATAATTGGCCCCTACATACTTGGCAAACTCCGTCTCGAACTCCTTGGTCTTGGGCCCCAGGCCCCACCAGCCAGAACGGAGCACCTCGCTGACAGCGGCTATTTCTTCGTCACCCACGGTAGGTCTGAATACTGGAATCATTTATGCCCTCCACTTTGCAGTTTTTGTAGTGCCTGAGCCGCATCGGTATTGGTAGGATCCAACTCTAATACCTTTTGGTAGCTCACTGTTGCCTTCTCTAGCCACCCAGCCTCCCGGTAAGCGTCAGCCAGTTTTAGATAGCATCGCATGTCATTCGCTCTCAAAACACAAGCGCGCTCCAACTCTGCTATAGCCCGATCATACAGCATTGCCTCATAATATGACCTTCCTAACCACTCGCGTGCCACTGCATTGCCAGGATGTCTCGCCAAAATCGCCTGAAACTGTTGTGCGGCTTCAAGAGGCTTGTTCTGAAAGAGCAGGTTCATACCCATCAGTATCTGGGCGGCATCTTCATCAGGCTTCCACTGCTTGGCTTGTGCATACCAAAATGCGGCAGCATCATGCCTGCCTCGTTCACCGTAAATCCAACCGGCATACTCATATGATTGAATACTCAGAGGTTCGGTCTTCATCGCTCTTACAAGTTGCTCGATAGC
>JARYLH010000008.1:12371-22577 GCA_029907755.1 Candidatus Methanosuratincola sp. | reverse complement strand
CTAGGATGTCCGACCTTACAAGCTGATCTACAGGGATTGCGCTCCTCACCAGGCGGCACAGCGAACATGCTATAGACTCCGCTGCGCGATCCGGATCAAGCGAGGTCTCGAGGATCAGGACCCCTCCGAATCCGCAGCGCCTGACTGACGCGCCAGGATCCAAAGGCAGGATGCAGTCCAGGACCTCCACCGCCGCCCCGCCCTCCTTGCCATACTCTACTGTGAGAAGTACGGTTGCCATGATGTAGCACCCCACGAAGGAATGGGCGTTTCACATCCAGCCGATCCTCTTGAAGTATGCGAGCATCAAAACAGCCGGAAGGAAGGAAATCAAAAGAACGAATATGAAAGTCGTCCAAGGCCCGAGGAAGGTGGGCAGTCCTTCCGTGATTTCCACGGCAGAGCCGGGCATCGGGATGTTCATCCCGTAGAACGTGCCCACTATCGTGGCCGGGATTGTGATCGTGAATATCACGGTCAGGATGACGAGTGCTCGGTTCATGCGCCTCTGGTAGAGCGTGAAATCGGTGTCCTTGAAGATCTCGACGAGCTCCTTGCAGGTCTCGGAGAGCTCCCATATACGCTCCACCCTGTCCTTCACGTCATCGAAGTAAACTTTCAGGTCATCCCCCGTCACCTCGCTCACGGCTATCGAGATGTCGGCGACTACCTTCCTGAAAGGTGAGATGATCCTCCTCAGGTCAGAGACGCTCCTCCTCAGATTCGCGACCTCAAAGAGGGCGTCGTGCTGCTCGCTGAATATCCTGTCCTCGAGGTCCTCTATGCGGTCCATCATCCCTTCCATGACCGGGAAGAGCGAGTCGACTATCTTGCTGACTATCGTGTAGAAAAGGGAGCCGACCCCGTCCCAAGTCACCTTCTGGTTCTGCTTGACCAAGGTTTCGCAGGAGTTGAAGATCTCCTTCATCGCCGCAATACTCCCGTCATGGATCGTGACAAGGTAGTCCTTTCCGAGGAAAAACGAGATCTGCGATGGGGAACAGCTCAGATCCCCGCACTTCACTGGGAACCGGACGATGAGAAATATATGGTCTTCGTGGCGCTCGAGTTTGGTCAGCTGCGTCCTGGAGAGGCAGTCCTCGAGGTTGAGGGGGTGAAACGGGAACATCTTGCCAAGCTCGGCGACCTCTTCTCGCTTCGGCTTTTCAAGGTCAATCCAGACTACCCCGCCACACTGGAGCCTGCGCACAGGAAAACCCCCATCAGATCAAGTCAGGCTGCAGCAGGTATTTAAAATGATAAGGTTTTTGACGGAAGGGCTGCCAGGCGCGGACCAGGCAGGTATTTTTATGCGCTCCAGGCAATATTATCAGGAGGACGGAACGATGTCTGAGGTATACTTCTTCGATTTCTCGGGGAGCGGCGCCGTGCTCGAGGGCATTGATAGGCTGATTGAGAGATGCACAAAGGCTTGTGGGGGCGCAGGAGGCCAACGCCTGGAAGGCAAAAGGGTTGCGGTCAAGGCGCACTTCGGGGAGCTGGGGAACTACACGCACATAAGGCCTGCCTTTGTAAGGCGAGTAGTTGAGTGCGTGAAAGGCATGGGCGGCTTCCCGTTTGCCACGGAAACCACAGCACTCTACCCTGAGGGGGCAAGGGTGACGGTCGAGGAGAGCCTGAGAACCGCTGCATACAACGGCTTCACAGAAGGCGGGCTTGGTTGCCCGATAGTGATTGCAGACGCCCCTGACGGGTACAGCGGCACGACCACCGAAGGCGGAAGGTACATCGATTTTGTCAAGGTAGCCAAGGCTATTGCCGACGCAGACGCAATCGTTGTGTTGAGCCACGTCAAAGGCCACGTCCTGTCGGGCATCGGCGGGGCGATAAAAAACCTGGCGATGGGATGCACGACGAAGGACTGCAAGAGGGAGCAGCACAAGGCGCATGGGCTTGTCTTTCACGAGGAAGAGTGCACAGGGTGCGGCACGTGTGCCGAAGTCTGCAGGTTCTCTGCCTTGAAGATGTCGGAAGGGAGACCGGTCTGGGACTGGGAGAGGTGCTTTTACTGCGCCACATGCAGGTTCAGCTGCGAGTACGGGGCAATCGGGATCCTCGAGGACGGCAAGGAGAGGTTCCAGAAGGGGATGGCAGAGGCGGCTGCAGGGGTTATGAGGGTAATGGAAGGGAAGGCGGCTCTTTTTCTGAATTTCCTATTCGACGTAACGCCGCTGTGTGACTGCGCAGCCCCGGCGGGCGGGCTCGTGGTTCAGAACATAGGGATACTCGGATCGACGGATCCCGTGGCCATAGACGCGGCATCGGTCCGGCTGATCGACTCTGCTGAGGCGTTCCCCTCATGGGGCGTCTCGCCGCCGGATATCCTGGGGAAGATAAACAGGACGGACAGCTGGATACACATCAAGGAAGCCGAACGCCTTGGTCTTGGCTCAAGCAGCTACAGGCTCGTGAGGCTAGAGTGAGAAAGATTGAGGGCCCGGGGCGGGGATCGAACCCGCGAGCTGAGGCTCTCTGCGCTTCCGCGCCACAGGCCTCCGGGATAACCGCTACCCTTCGGGGGCAGCCCGCATCGGCTGCCTAACCCGGGCCACCTCAGGCCCCCTTCAGACTTGCGCAGCACGAGCTTTTTAAAGTTTACCTGCTGCCGGGAATCGCTCCGCCGGCAAGCTCCGGAAAAGATTTTTTACAGCAACTTTACAAATGTAAATATAGGCGGTCCCTTTGTTCCTTGAGATAAGACTCCACGGGAGGGGCGGCCAAGGGATGGTGACCGCCGCCGAGATGATCGCTGAAGCAGCCATCCTCGAGGGATTTTACGCACAGTCCATACCTCTCTTCGGTGCGGAGCGGAGGGGCGCGCCCGTGAGCGCCTCCGCAAGGATCTCCGAATCCCCGATCAGGCGGCATTCGCAGGTCCGGAGCCCGCAAATCGTCGGGGTGTGCGACCCGCTCCTTCTTTACATGAAGGAGGTCTTCGATGGTGTTGCCGAGGGGGCAATACTGGTTGTGAACCACAAGCAGGAGCCGCAGCTGAAGGGGTTCAGGGTCGCCCTTTTAGACGCGACGGGGATCGCGGTTGGGAATGGCTTGGTGAGCGCAGGCTGGGCAATACTGAGCACTGTGATCTTCGGGGCGGTGTCCAAGGTGACCGGCGTGATAGGTAAGGATACTGTCCTCGGGGTGATCAACTCCAGGTGGAAGGGGGAGGTCGCAGAGAGGAACCGCAGGGCAGCAGAGTCGGGTTATGATGGGGTCAAAATATGTTAGGAGGACCAGTCTCGAAGGCAACTGAGGGCGCAGGCGGACTGACAGGGATGTGGAGGATCAGGAGACCGGAGGTGGACAACAGCATGTGCACCAAGTGCCACCTCTGCTGGCTATTCTGCCCCGAAGGGGTAGTGAGGAGGGGGTGCAAGGGGGAGATCTGGATAGTGTACGAATTCTGCAAGGGATGTGGCATATGCGCTGAGGTCTGCGCTGCCCGCGCAATCAGGATGGTGAGGGAGGTATAGCAGATTTGATCGCAACGGGAAACCACGCGGTTGCGTACGGCGTGAAGGCGGCCAGGGCAGAGGTCATAGCCGCTTACCCGATAACTCCCCAGACGCAGATCATCGAGAAGCTCTCCGAATTCATTGAAAAGGGGGAGATGCGCGCAAAGTTCCTGCGGGTGGAGTCGGAGCACAGCGCAATGGCGGCCTGCATAGGCGCTTCAGCCTGCGGCGCGAGAGCGTTCACCGCCACGTCGTCGCAAGGGTTGTTGTACATGAGCGAGATGGTCTTCTGGGCAGGGCTAGGGAGCTTCCCGGTGGTCATGGCAGTGGTGACGAGGGCTCTTGCCCCTCCTTGGAGCATTTGGAATGAGCACACGGACATCCTCAGCCAGAGGGACGCAGGATGGATAGTCATCATGTGCGAGAGCGTGCAGGAGGCCTACGACGCCTCCATACAGGCATTCAGGATCGCCGAGGATAGGAGGGTTAGGCAGCCAGTCATGTTCGGGCTCGATGCGTTCTCACTTTCACATACCTCGGAGAGGCTCGACCTGATCGGGCAGGAGGAGGCGGACGCATTCCTTCCGGCACCCGAGGGGGACTGGAAGGTCATAGACGTCCAAGAGCCGACCACATACGGGAACATGGCAAGCCCTGAGAGGATGATGGAGATAAGGCATTCCACAATGGAGAGGCTGAAGGAAAGCTCCGGTGTCATCGAGGAGGCGGCATCCGAGTTCAGCAGGGTCTCAGGCAGGCAACAGGCTGGCTTGGTGGAGGAGTACAGGACTTCTGGCGCCGAGGTAATGCTGGTGGTGGTCGGCGCGTCTTCTGGCGACGCTAAGGACGCGGCGGACGCTCTGAGGGACGAGGGGGTCAGGGCTGGCGTTTTGAGGCTCAGGGTCATCAGGCCGTTTCCTTCTGAGAGGATTAGGGCAGCGTTGCAAGGGTGCAAGGCGGTCGCAGTTGTTGACAGGGACTACTCCTTCGGGCTCGGCGGCATAATCGGACAAGAGGTGGCTTCGGCAACTGGCGCAGGACCTTTCAACTACATAGCTGGGATCGGGGGGCGAGACCTCAGCGTGATGGACTTCGCAGGGATCGCCAGGGATGCGATCAGGAGGGCGGAGGCTGGCGAGGGGAGGGGGGAGATCTGGTGGGGGATCAAGGGATCACAGGAACCTTCACGTTGAGGAACCTTACAGACGAGGAGTACCTTCTACCAGGGAATGCCGCGTGCCCGGGGTGTGCGGCAGTTATGGCGATGAGGATAGGGCTAAAGGTGCTCGGCCCTAGGACGATCCTCGTAATCCCGGCTTGCTGCATGTCGGTGGTGCAGGGGCACTGCCCCAAGACGCCCTCGAAGGTCCCCATCTTCAACACCGCATTTGCCGCCTCAGCCGCCACGGCATCCGGGATAAGGGCTGCGCTGGAGATGAAGGGCATCATGGACGTGAACATCGTTTGCTGGGCAGGAGACGGGGGTACGGCAGACATAGGAATCCAGTCGCTGAGCGGGGCAGCTGAAAGGGGGGATGATCTGATCTACGTCTGCTACGACAACGAGGCCTACATGAACACCGGGACCCAGAGGAGCGGCAGCACGCCCGAAGGCGCGAGGACGACCACCACAATCACGGGGAAGTCGGAGGGGAAGAAGGACGTCCCAGGGATAATGATTGCACACAGGATCCCCTATGTAGCGACCGCATGCACATCCTACCCGCTTGACTTCGCGAACAAGCTCAGGAGGGCAATCTCAATGAGGGGGACGAGATACATCCATCTGCTTTCCCCCTGCCCCCCCGGCTGGAGGTACCCAACCGAGAAGACGGTCGAAGTCGGCAAGCTCGCGGTCGAGAGTGGGGCATGGATACTCTACGAGTGGGCCGGAGGGAGGTGCAGGCTCACGGGACCATCTTCCGGGCTGGCGGAGAGGTCAAAGAGGCGCCCGCTCGAGGAGTACCTAAGGATTCAGGGGAGGTTCGCCCAAGCGGATCCGTCGAAGATTGAAGGCATGAAGAGACGCATCGACGAGGAGTGGGAGAGGATCCTTGCGCTGTGCAAGGGCTAGATTAGGCGGCCGTCTCGCATGACCGCTTCGGTAATTCCTGAGGCGTAGGTGCACTCCACGGTAGGCCTGGAGATGAGGAAGTCCATGTGCGTTGCGGACCTGTTCCTTCCCCCGGGGAAGTCAGTGTTGTGACCGAATGCCACGTGGATTGTGTTCGCAACCTTCTCGGCTTCGAGGAAACCGGCGTTGACCCTCGCCTTCTTGTTGAGGCCGAAGGCGAACTCTCCGACGTACCTCGCCATTTCGTCTACACCCAGTGCGGTTTCGACCCTCGAGAGCAGGCCCCTGTCGGCACACCTGAACTCCGTAGCCCGCCCGCCCTTTGCGATTATCTCGAAGGGCGTCTGAATGGGACCGATTCCTCCGATGGCAAGGTCGCAGACGATCCTACCCTCGAGGGAGGTCTCCACCGGGGCCACTATAACCTCACCTGTCGGGAGGTTGCACCACTTGAAGAGCCCCCAGTCGAACTTTGTGTCGGTGAAGAAATCCCTGCCCTCGACGCTGAACGCGATATCGGTCCCGTTGGGGCTGGTGACCCTGACCCTCCTCACGTCCATTAACCGCGAGATCAGCCCCAAGGCCGAGGAGTACATCGACCTGTGATCCTCCTCGGTCAGCGATAGGGCGCCCTCGGTCATCATGTCCATCGTAATCCCGGGGCAGTGCCCCAGCCTGAACTTCCTGTACCTCGAAATCAGGTTTATTATGCTGACGCGGAAAGGGGTCTCTTTCTCGCTCTCCCTGAAGACTGTGATGAAGATGTCGGAGGTGCTCCTGGCGACGGCTTCGGTGACGCGCTCCGGTAGTTCACGCCTAACCTCTACTCCGGTTTCGAGCGGGATGATCTTAGTGACAAGACCGAGCTCGAGTGCCCCGAGCGCGAAGGCTTCGCCTATGTCCAGCCTGCAGTCGTCACAGATCACGGTCAGGCGCTCATTTGGGATCGCATCGAAAACATACTTAATTGCGTTCCTTGCTGCTTCTTTAGGTTCCATAAGTCACCTACCATGCGAGTAGATAAAAAAATTTGCATTCCGCCGCCCCAGGCGGGCTATTTTGGCACCCTCAAGAGGTCGGCTGGATTGTGTCAGCTGATGCCCAAGGCTGACCGCTTGCCCTCGATGTGGATTGCTATTTTCTCGGCTGCCTTGATCATGTCGTCCTCGATCAGGAGGGAGCCTCCAGTGACGTGCTCGAGGTCCTGCGAGAGGAGCTTCATCAGACGGGCGCCTCCGACTAAAGGCGGGGTCGGGGAGACATGCGTGAGTACTCCCAGAGCCAGAGCAAATACCGCGTCGATCGTCGCCTTCTGCTCCATGTACTGAGGAGCGGTGACCGCGATCGGCAGGTCTGGGACATCGACGTGCAGCGCCTTCGCAACCTCGGAGACCAGGATTGAGAGACGGCCCGTATCGGTGCAGGTCCCGAACGAGAGGACCGGGGGTATGCCGAGCGCTCCGCAGACCCTCTTGAGGCCTGGTCCGGCGAGCTCCCTCGCCTCTGGTGAGCAGAGACCTGCCACCTGAAGCGCGGCGTTCCCGCATCCCATGGATAGGACGAGGATGTCCCTGCTTATCAGCTCCTTGGCTATGGTGATAGTGGGCAGATCGTGGGGGCCGTTGCCGAGCGTAGTGCAAGAGACGAGCCCGACGACCCCCCTTATGCTTCCCGATTTTATCTCGCCGAGGAGTGGATCCAACGACCCTCCGAGCGCCTCGAGTATCGACTCGACCGAGAATCCGACAACTGCATTTCGCCTCGCCATCGGCACGCTGCTGGCTGATCCTTTCCTCTTTATGAAGTTCTCAATCGCAAGCCTTACTAGCTCGTCAGCCTGCATTGAGACCTCTTCTGGAAGGTAGTCGATATGCCTTGTTATACCTGGTACGTTCACGAGCGGCGAGACCGAGACGAAGGTGGTCGAATACTGCTTCGCATAGAGCTCGAGGGACGGGGGGGAGCAATTCATGTCCATGGCAAACAGGTCTACCGCGTTCGTGGCTATCAGCGGCTCTATGGTGATCCAGTTCCCGGTCATCCCAACATAAACGTCGTCCGTGGACATCCGCTGGAGCATCTCCTGTCCCGTCTCAATGGAGCCTATCACCCGTATGCCCCTGGCGCCGACTTCTTTTGCCTTTGCCTGGACGGACGGATCCTTGCAGCGGCTGATCAGCGCGACCCCGACGAAGGGCTCGTGGCCGTTCACGACGATGTTGACGTACTCCGGATCGACGATCCCAAGGTCAAACGAGACGATGTGCGGCCGGGGCGTTCCGAAGAGTGCGTCCTGACCGAGCTCGAGCGGTATCTGCGAACCGTAGATGCAGGAGAGAGCGAGGCGCATTGCGGTCTTCGCGAGGGAGACATAGTCCCCGTCCACGTTCGTCAGGCAGTGCGACACTGCGTCGATCTGCTCATTCGCAGGCCCCCCTGGGAGTATGCTCAGCCCCCTCCAGGTCTCGATCCTGCCCTTCGTGGCGAAGGAGAGGGTGCTGAGCCTCTCTGAAGGGTCGGCGTTTATCTCCTTGAGGATCGCATTGCCAACTTCGACTGCGAGCTGCGAGTCGCCCTTTTTATCATCAATCCCGTAGATCCTGGCCAGCATCCTGAGCTTGGATGCGTCCTTTAGGGGGTAAGGGGCCTTCCCCGAGCCAGTGGCTATCAGCGTCTTCGCGACCTCCCTTGCATGGTACGTGTAGGTCGATAGCCCCATCGCATTCCTGAGGAGCATATAGCGCATCGCCATGGCATCTGCGTCTATGCCGCATGTCCCGCGCTCGAGCTTGCCAGGTATGATCCTGCAAGGGCCGTTGCTGCAGAACTGGCAACTGAGCCCCTTCATGCAGAATGACCTGCACCGGACCTGCTCCTGCGCCTGCCAGCGGTCCCATACGTTTGACATCCCGTCTGCCTTAAGCTTCTCGTACATCTTCTTTACTGATTCATGCGCGCTAATCTCTGGCAAGAATTACACCGAATTATTATTGTCAATCCGGTTTATAAAAAAGGTGCCGCGAAGGGGAATCACCCCAAGCCGCCCACTCTCCTCACAGGTGCAGCGCAATTGTCAGCACCCCGTGGGTGCTCAACTGACCTCAAACCACGCTCATCGAACATTATGGGAGGCGGTCAAGGAGCCAGAGGTATGGCAGCGATCCCTAGGCTGCTGAGGGGCAGGAGCGCACCCAAACCCATAATCCTGGAGGGGGTGAACCATGATGTTCGATTCGCCCCGAACATTGTGCAGTTCGGGCGCAAGCCCAGGCTAGCCCGCCGCAGCGACTGGACAGAGCCTTAAATTTGCAAAATTGGTGCTCCGGCCGGGATTTGAACCCGGGTCACTGGCTGTCTCCGCTTCTGGCTCGAGAGGCCAATATACTTGACCGGACTATACTACCGGAGCGTGATTGATGGAATGCTAGGCGGGTATTTTAAATTTTTTGGGTTGTCGGGAGGCATTTTGCATATTGCTATGTAAAAGGCAGGCACACAGCTGAGGCGACTCATTCTGGAAGCCTATTCCGAAGCCGGAATCCTTAAGCGGAAGGTTGTCCCTTTTCCCGGTTCGCTGGCGAAATCGATCGAGCCGCCTATGGATTCCAAAAGCCTCTCCCTTATGGCTAAGCCTAGGTCCTAAAGGAAGGCATCCCTTTTGAATAGCTTTATAGTATAGTAGGTTCGGTTATGATTTTTCATTTTTATATTCGCTGGTGCAGAAACAATTTCAGCAAACCACTTAACACAGATTGACCCAAACAAAGAGACGAGGAAAATTTAACAGGACCTAATAAGGCGGGATCAGGATGCGGGAATGGGAGGACTACCTCAGTTTCCTAAATACCAGCAGATATTCGCTGCAGGTCGTCAGTTCGAGCCTATTCCCCCACAAGAGGATACCCGAGAGAGAGAGCGTATCGGTACAGAGCCTGAACTACCAGCTCTACCCATTCCAGCAAAAAATTCTGGAAAAGATGAGCAGCGGGACGCTCATCGTAGGCATCCCAACCGGCCTGGGCAAGACGTACCTGGCTGGGGCATACATACACCGAATGACCTCGAAGATCCCCTCGCGTGTGGCGTTCCTTACCCCTTCAGTGCCTCTTGGGGTACAGCAGACGATCTTCGCCAGGAAGCAGCTCAACTTGGAGAATGCCTATTTCATCTCGGGGAGCATCCCCCCTGAGAGGCGCAGGGAGCTGATGGTCTGGAACGCAGGGTATGTGGTGACGACCCCTCAGACCCTCTACAACGATTTCCTCTCGGAATACGAGGGCGAGATAAGGCAGGCAAAAGCAGAGGGGGATCCTGTGGGACGCCTTCGGGAGGTATTCGAGTCCGACGGTTTCCGTTTCCCCTACGACATACTGATAGCGGATGAGTGCCACGGCTACATAGGTGAGACCGACGGGTATTCAATACTGGTCTCGGCAAAGGCCTCGGGGGCGAAGATATTGGCTTTGAGCGCGACCCCCCAGCTACATTCCCCGAGGAGGTTCGGCGAGCTGAGAAAGGTTTTCGAAACAATCGAGTCGGTCTCGGTCGAGGAGCCTGAGGTTAAGCAGCAGATGCCAGGCAGGGAGATCTCCATATTAAGGGTCCCCGCGAACCCGAGGCTGATGGCGATCTACAGTGAGCTGTACAGCGTCTCCA
>JARYLH010000008.1:0-12361 GCA_029907755.1 Candidatus Methanosuratincola sp. | reverse complement strand
GAGGTCCAAGACAGGGTAGCAAGCCTTTACGGTACCGCGCATGCACGCGGGTACTGCAGGGCTCACGGGCTTTGTGTCTGCCTAATAGCGCTGAAGATAATGAGAATCAGGATAGTCGAGGACGGGGCGAGCAGCGTCTCAGGATACGGGATATGGAAGATGAGAGAGCTCCGCAGGCCCGCACGCGGTCTAGGCGGCAAGAGCGTCTTGGAGGCGTACAAGGAGCTTATCGCATTGCAGCCGAACCACAAAATATCGGCTGCGCTCCAGCTGCTGGATTCCGAGCGGTTCAGCAAGGCCATAGTATTCATGGAGTCTGTCGAGGGCGCGAAGGAGCTGGGCGGGATCCTGCAGAGGGTCAGGGGGATCGAGGATGTGGCGGTGCTTGTTGGGAAGGGCGACATGACGATGGAGGAGCAGGCATCCGCTCTTATGCAATTCAGGGAGCGGGCAGGCATCCTGGTCTGCACCAGCATCGGGGAGGAGGGGCTTGACATACCCAGCGCAGACATCGAGATCTGGGTCGATCCGCCGAGCAACCCGAAGAAGTGGATCCAGAGGTTCGGGAGGGTGCTCAGGAAGTCGGAGGGGAAGAGCGTCGCAAAGATCTTCGCCCTCGTGACTCCTGGGACGCACGAGAGGAACAAGCTGATCGGGGTGATGAGGAAGGTGGAGAAGGTCTATGGCTTTACCCAGTGCGTCAGCGAGGCAGAGCTCCCCAAGAAAGTCCCGAAGAGCCAGACCAGGCTCACGATGTTCTAGTGGGCTGAGGCGGGGATAGATATATCAACCTACTGACACTCAAAAACACAATTGAACAGTCGGAGAGGCAACCTATGAAAAAGGTCTTGGCAGGGCTCCTTGTAGCAGCGGTCGTCATGCTGGGGCTCGCATCCGTCGGGGGCGTTTATTCGTCGGCAGATGCGAAAGATGTCCACCAGTGCATCTACTTCTTCTATTCGAAGAGCTGCCACACCTGCATCGTGGCGGACGAATATATCAAAACTGTAGAGGCGAAGTACCCGCTGCTCGAGGTCGTGCGCTTCGAGATAGGAAACAGGACAAACTATGAGATGCTGATCGAGTTCTACAAGTTCCATAACATAAGCACCTACAGGTGGCCCGTCGTCTTCATCGGAAATGAGGTTCTCGTGAGCGCAGACATACAAAGCCAGCTGGAGCCCCTGCTGGAGAACAAGACGGGATGGGTGTGCCCCTCTTCCAACTCATCGGTTCCGCTTTACCCCGGAGACGAGGAGCAGCCCAAAGACCCACCCATTGCAATAATAGCAGGCATGGCTTTAGCCGACTCGATGAACCCCTGTGCGATAACAGTGCTGCTTCTGCTCGTTGTCGCGATCGGGGCTTCTTCGGCAGGCATCTGGAAGACCGGCGGAGCGTACATCGCAGGAAACTTCGTTGCCTACTTGGCGATCGGGTTTGGGCTCTTCAGCATTCTCCAGCAGTTCGAGATGCCGGCATATGTAAATAAGATAATCGGGGTAGCGGCCATCCTCCTTGCCGTATACACGCTCTTCTCAAAGATACCCGCCCAGAGCAGGCCAGTCGTAAAAAAGCTCATCAATAAATCCACGACGGTGCCCCTGGCATTCCTTGCGGGAGCGGTGATCTCTGCGATCGAGCTTCCGTGCACAGGCGGGCCTTATTTTCTGGCTCTCGCCTTGATGACCCAGTACGATATGGGCAGCACCGAAGTTCTCGCATACCTGCTCTTCTACAACCTCATATTCGTGCTCCCTTTGGTGGCGGTCCTCGTACTTTGGGGTCGCGGGATCGCGCCGAGGGTGCCCAAGAACTACATAAGGCTCGTCTCTGCCGCGCTCATGTTTGCTGTCGGGATAATCATCTTGCTCGTATGATAAGCGTTAATGAGGAAAGGAGGAAGATTCCCTATTTTTTAATTGATCGGGCAATCAGGGAAGGGAGCCTCTTTCCCCTTTTTCAAGGAGCGCTCTTTATCTAGTCGGGAGCCGCCCAGCCGACACTTACGGAGGGGGAGAGCGCAGAACCATGATAACAAAAGACCCATCCGGATAGCTGTTGGCAGACTGGAGTAGTGAATGCGCTGTTGTTAGCTTGGTCTCACTCGAATTCGCAGTGGTGGCGGGCGCGGTTGCTCTTGAGGTTGGAAATTGTGGGGATGGATCCTTCAAAGGTTTTCTTATGCCAAATGGACGACCCCGTTCTTTATAGGCAGCGGGATCCGAGACTTGCCATCACCCTAGTGCTCGCTTTTGAACTCAGCTCTCTTATTCCTTTTGCACGGAAGGAACTGGTTCTGGATTGGGGGCTCGCCTAGGAAGCTCAACGATGAATGCCGTACCCTTCCCGACTTGGCTCTCGACTCTGATCTTTCCGCCGTGCGCCTCCACGATCCGCTTGCAGATCGCCAATCCGAGCCCAGAGCCCTTTGACTTGGTGGTGAATAGGGGCGTGAATAGCTTCTTCAGATTCTCCTCTGGAATGCCAATGCCAGTGTCCCTCACCTCGAGCGAAACCCACTCATTGCAATCGCGCGCATTGATCTGGAGATCGCCCCCGCTCGGCATTGCCTGGATCGCATTTGTGACGAGGTTTACGAGGACTCTTGTGAACATGTTTTGGTCGACTGTTAGGAGATCTCGGGTGTCCACATTTAGTGAAAGGCGGACATTTTCAGGAATCGTAACAAGCGACAAGGCCTCGTTGATCAGGCTTGAGATTTGAACAGGTCTAGTATCTAGGATGAGGTTCCTTGAGAAGTCCCTGATATCGCTGATTATGCCATCCATGTATGCTACCTGGCGCGCGATCTTTCTCTGCAGATCAGAGATTTCAGAAGAGGATTCGGCAGGGATCCTCGGGTCGGATGCGGCAATTCCCAGCAGGTAAGCGTTGTTGATTATTGACTGCAACGGAGCCCTCAAGTCATGCCCAACAGAGGCGGCTATCTGGCCTATCGTGGCCAACCGCTCTGCTTCATGGAGCTCTCTAGTCCTCTCCTCTACAAGGCGCTGCAACTCCTCCTCGGCGCGCTTCATCTCGGTTATGTCTCGCCCTGCTGCCTGGAACTCGAGTATACGCCCGCTGGAATCGTGTAGCGCTCTGGCCACCCACATAACCCATGACACTCTGCCATCGGGTTTGACTTCCTTACTTGTGAAGCGGGCAACCGGATTTTCGTTTGCTTTACTCATCAGAGCGACCACTTCTTTGCGATCCTCCTCGGACATCAGGTCGAGGACATTCTTCCCCAAAAGAGACTCCTTAGCGACTCCCATTTGTCCAAAGGCCTTGTTTACGAATGTGATCTCACCGTCCGGCTTGTACCTGACTATTGCTTCGGTTAGGTCATCCACTATTGCCCTGTACCTCTCCTCGCTCTGCCTTAGCGCCTCTTCGGTTTCCTTGTGTTTTGTAATGTCTTTGAAGGTCTCTATCCCGCCCAGAATGTTGCCGGAAGAGTCATAGATCAGGCTGGCGTGACCGATTACGTATATCCTCCCGCGTTTGGAGTTAACGTATCCCTCAGCCACGATCCTTTCATTTCCCCTCTCGAAACGCGCATACAATCCTTCGTATCTCTGATCCCTCTCGAAGAGGAGATCCAGCAGCAGGGGGCGGCGTTCACCATAGAAAGGTATCGCATATTCGAACCCCCCTTTGCCGATTATTGAGTCCTTTGGCAAGTCGGTGAGATCCTCGATTGCCCTGTTCCATGCAATGACACGCCTCTCCTTGTCAACAACGAACACGGGGTCAGGTATCGAGTCGATTAGCACGCTCATGAAGTGCTCGGTCCTCTTGAGATCGGAGATGTCGACCATCACCCCGACCATCCCAAGCAGTTTGCCTTCAGGATCGAGGGCGACTGATTTCCTGACTAGGAAGACCTTTGAACCGGCGCCGGTCTTTATGTTCAGCTCGTAGGTCTGTAGACCGCCTTTAAGGAGGAGCTCGCCATCCTTCTGTTTTATGAAGTCGGCGTTATCTGGCAGGACATCTTCAACAGTCCTGCCGATTATGCTTTCTCTCGGAAGGCCGACGGCGGTTTCGAATTCGGTGTTGCAGTCCTCAAAACGCATATCTCTGTTTTTGTAAAAGACCGCACCTGGCACAGTATCCATGAGCTTCCTCAAGAACCACTCCTTTTGAACTCCAGCTCCTTTGGGCGCATCCATGGAAAGGCTTCCCAACAGCTCCAAGCGCATCGATGCCATTCTCGAGATCAGTTCCACGGGGGTCTTTTCCTCATGACCTAGCCCGGTCCCCCCAACGACCATCGTGCCCAACACTTCGGAGCCTTTTCTTAACGGCACAGCTATCACATTGTAGCCCTCAATCGAAGGCGTTTGCGCTGATCCTGAGCTGGCGGCGCCGTTTAGTTCTTCGAGTGCTTTTTCAAGCGGGATTATCTGGGTTTCTCCCCCGAAGACGGTTTTAGAGATCGCCCCGCCAAGTTCGCTGAAGGGGACCTCTTGTGCAAATTCGACGGCATCCAAGAGCGGGTGCCTAGATTTTGACTCGAGCCTCAAAGCCTGCAAGGATCTGGAGTAGGTCAAGGCGGAGTATTCGCCGAATTTCGAGAATTCAGCGCTTATTTGCAGGCAGATCTCCGCCAAGCTACCCGCAGCATGAATTTTTTCAGCCACGGATCCAGCCAAGGAAAAGAGATCGAGGACTCTGGACGGGTCTCCGAATCGCATGGAATCGCGCATGACATCGATTATTTTTCTTTTTGCATAAAAAAATTTTGTTTCGATTAGCAATTTTATTTGACATAAGCGAACTGCTGGATCCCATAGGCAACATTCTGAAGACTGGTTCGAGAGCGGAGTTCGTTTGAAGGCGGTAAGGATGGATCCACAGGTAGTTAAGGAGATGGCGAGTTTGGCAAGAGAAAAATGCCTGTTTGATTTGGTGGACCGGACGGGATTTGAACCCGTGGCCTCCCGCACTTTGGTGCGGAAGGGCTCGAAAGCCCGCATTGCCAAGCGGGCGCTCTTCCAGGCTGAGCTACCGGCCCACAGTGCATTAGACAATATGAGGGGGTTAAAAAAGGTTATTGGCGCTCAGTCCGCCTTCTCGAGGAGCTTCTCGATTGCTTCACGGTATTTCGGCCAGTCGCTCTTCCTCCCGATTGTGAACTTCTGCCTCCTCGACCACCTGTCCCCCTTCTTGTTCCACATGTAAAGCATCACGTGCTTCCTGCTACCTTCGCCGGCAAGGACCACTGCTGTCCACCAGTTGTCTGTCTTGGAGATTGTCACGTAATCTATTACCTTGATCATCTCGTTTGTAGGAAGTCTTTCTTCTTTTGGTACTTCAGCCATAATTCCACCTCAGGAATTGAGTTGTCAGGGGGTACAGATATCCTTAGCGAAATGCGCTGGACGCGAGTGTTTTCGCTTTAGTTGGAGTATCAAATCCGATCAATCAAGCCGTGCTGGAGGTACAGTTCTAAAGAATCGGATCCGAAAATGGAGAATGTATCGGCAATACAAGGTAGGTTGGAAACGGGCGGCCAGTCCTGCACTTGAAGCCTAATTACGCATCTTTGGCGTCTTGCCGAAGCCGCAGGCAGAGCAGAACTTGTCCCTGACGTTGTACGAGTGCCTTCCGCAGCGCCTGCATGACACGTGGGTTTTACCCCTGTTCCTCCTACCGAATGAGGTCGTGCCCTTCATTCGACTCACCTCGGAGAGGGCGAAACGATGACTACATTGTCGCCCCTAACTATTATCGCACCGAGCTTCTTCGGCTCTTTGTCAGGGAAGAGCTCCTCAGCGTTCTCAAGGACTAGGTTCAGGTGTTGGTCAAAGCTCCTCATCAAGCCCCGGACTTCCCTGCCACCCTTGAGCTTGACTAGGACGAAGGAACCTAGAGACTCACTCAGTATTTCTGTTGCGCCAATTTCACTCATAATGGATTCCAGCCGTAAAGGTTAATTAGCATTCTGGGAGTGTATTGAAAACGTTATTTAAGTTTATCGGAGAATGGGATTTTGCTGATCAAGAAGCGGCACCCGGTAAGCACGAAGGAGATGAAGGAGATAATCGAGAGGGCCAGCAGGATTGCCCCCAAGCTGCCCGAGACGATCGACAGGAAGAAGGGGCTAGAGGTGATCGAGCTGGGCGACGGCGAGAAGGTTTACCTTCAGGATAAGAAACCGGTGCTGATAGAGCTGGATGGGAAACTCATGCCTGCCCTGACGGCATCGGAAGCCGTGCTCTCCGGGATCCCCAGGATCGTCGTTGACATGGGCGCTGTGCCGTACATTTGCAACGGTGCAGACGTCATGGCACCCGGGATAAGGTCCGTGCCCGAGGGGGTGAAGCCTGGGGACGTGGTAGCAGTGGCAGACGAGAGGCACAACAAGGTCTTAGCCGTGGGTGTGCTCGTCATGGAGAGGGAGAAGATCCTGAACAGGGAGAAGGGCAAGGCGGTCAGGAATGTCCACCACGTAGGGGACGAGGTCTGGAAGAACATGCTCAAGATCTGATCTGGAATTCGCCCGTCGAGACGATCGACGCACCCACTCACTTCACCCTCATCCTGTCCCCTATGCTTGGGGCGGATGCCTCGACCTTGAAGAACCGCCTAACCGCGTCAGCCATGCTGAGGCACTTGCTCTCCTCCCCGTGGACCATGAATACCTGTTTCGGGCGAGGGGAAAGGTTGCTGACGAACCTGAGCAGCTGCTTCCGGTCGCTGTGTCCTGAGAATCCATCAACGGACTCGACGCCCATCTTGACCTGGACTACGTCGATCTTACCAGACGGGTCGCTGAGCGGTATCTCGCGGAGCCCTCGCAGGACAGACCTCCCGAGAGTGCCCTCGATCTGGTAGTTGACGAACATCATCGTGTTCTTCGGATCCGGCGCGAGAAGCTTGAAGTACTCGAGCGCGGGTCCGCCTGTGAGCATCCCAGAGGTCGCCATGATGATCGAAGGCCCTCCCTCGGCTATGTCGGGCCTGGCGCTCCGGTCGTCCACGCTTATGAAGTGCTCCGACAGGAAGGGGTTCTCCCCTTTGTGGAAGATCCTGTTCTTAAGGTCTCTCGCGAGCTCCTCAGGGTAAGCCGTGTGTATGGCAGTGACCTCCTGGAGCATCCCCTCGATGTAGACCGGGACCTGCGGTATTATGCCTGCCTTCAGGGCCTCGTCCAGGACCAGCATGATCTCCTGTGCCCTCCCGACCGCGAGTATCGGTATCAGCACCTTGCCCCCGTTGCTTATCGTGTTCCTCACTATCTCGAGGAACTGCCGCTCAGTCTCCTCCCTTGAGGGCACGACGTCATTTGGGGCGCCGTAGGTGCTCTCCATTATCAGCGTCTCTGCCCTCGGGAACTGGCAGGTCGCCTGCTCGAGGAGCCTGGTCTTCGCATACTTGAAGTCGCCGGTGTAGACGATGTTGTGCAGTCCCTCGCCGATGTGCAGGTGGACCATTGCAGACCCGAGTATGTGCCCCGCGTTGTGGAGCGTCAGGCGCACATCAGGCGCGATGTCGGTCACCTCGCCGTACTCGAGCGGTATGGTATGGAACAGCTCCTTCTTTACGTCCTTCAGTCCGTAGGGGACCGGGCGGCCCTCCTTGACCGCAACGTCGAGGTAGTCGAGCTGCAGGAGAGTCATCAGGCTCTTGGTGGGCTTTGTGCAGTACACAGGGCCGGCATAGCCGTACTTGAATAGGAGCGGGACCAGCGCGCAGTGGTCGAGGTGGGCATGGGTAACGACCACGGCATCGAGGTCCTCCACCCTGAAGTCCCCGAAGTCGAGGCGCGGGAACTCGTCGAACGCGGACTGCGCCCCCGGCCTGACGCCACAGTCTATCAGGATCCTGCTCTCGAGCGTCTGGACGAAGATAGCCTGCCTCCCGACCTCGCGGAAACCCCCCAGTGCGGAAATCGTGACCATGTTGTTAGTGTAGACGAGTGGGCGGTGGATCTTCCTCCCTACGTTCCTGAGGAACTCCAATCGGTACTCGGTCTCCCTGCTCTGGAAGTACAGGGTCTGCTCGATTATCCTGGACTTTATCGGCGGCGACCTTATTATGGTCGGGCGCCACCCTGTCGAGGACGCGATGTTTCTCAGCGTGGATCCTCCCTTCCCGATTACGAGGCCGGGCTTCTTTGCCATTATCGTGACCTCGCCCGTGCCGTCGTCGAAGTTCATATCCGAGATCTCTGCCTCAGGAGGCAGGCTCTCGATGATCTTCTTGGCCTCCTCTGGCTTCTTGCGCGAGGATGGATCCGCCCTTATTATAACCCGCTTCTTGATCTCCCTGACTATCCGCTTTACCGGCTCGCTGTTCTCCAGCAGGAGGTTGTGGTTCGTGACATACACTACAATCGAGGGGCCCTCGAAGTCGACCTTCGTAAGTCCGGCCTCCTTCGGGATCTCCCTCTCTATCACTCCTTTAATCCATCCGAAAGTGTCTACAGTACTCGAATTTACCATCCACTGCACCTTCTCCTGATGCGGGAGAAGCGTTATGCGAGAAGTTTTGCTATCTCAGTATCGCTAAGCTCCGTTACACCGCGTTCAGTTATTGCGACTATGTCTATACCCTCGCCACTACCCGGATCCCGTTCGATCGAGGACCGGACTGCCCTAGCGACTACCGGGAGGGCCTCAGATACGCGCGGGTCCTTCTTTAGGTTAGCCTCCAGAACCCCTATGGCGTAGGGGGAGCCCGAGCCGGTGGTTATGAAACGCTCCTCGGTCAGCGAGCCGAACCAGTCCAAGACATACATCGACGGGCCCCTCTCGTCGTAGCCCGCGATTATGAACTGGACGATGTAAGGATAGTACCTTGAGCTGAACAGTATGTTTGAGGCGAAGGTTGCGATGGACTTGGTTGTGACCGGACCGCGGTTAGTGAGCTTCATGAGCGAGATCTGGGACTTCAGGAAGTCCATTATCATTTGGGCGTCTGCTACCAGCCCGGCAATGGTAGCGACCCGCGTTTCGTCGAGCATGAAGAGCTTTCTACCCTTCTTGTGCGCGACATAAGTGCCCGAGGTGACCCTCCTGTCAGTTGCCAAAACTACTCCGTCGGTGCACACTACCCCGACAGTGGTGGTTCCGTGCTTCAGCTTCTCGTACAGGGCCTTCTTTTCGTTTAGCTCTTGGGGTAACAAAGTTTTTGCCTCCGCTGACGTGGGAGAATGAGCGAAGTTAAATAAAACCAACAAATTCAAGTATTTAAGGGTTCCCTGACCTTGGAAAATGGCGGATGGGCTTGATGGACATTGGTTAAGATAAAATAGGGGTGGCAACCTCTTGATCAATGTGTTTGGCTCATCGAACTCGAAAGAGGTGCAGGCGATGCACATCCATGCGATCAACCTCCCCAGGTTTGTGATCGTTGGGGACAACGTGTTGCCGAAGATAGACGAGCTGCTGAGCAGGCTGCTCGTCAGGGAGGACGTCCTGCTGGTCAGAGGGGATGGGTTCACCAAGAGCCCTGCTTCGCTGGTCAAGGACTACGTTTCGGAGATGGGGCTCCCGGTCCATGAGGTCTGCGTCTCAGCCCCTACTGTGGACGTGGTCAGCGCCGTAGAGTGCGCGATCAAGGAGACGAGGTCGTGCATGGTGATCAGCGTTGGGGGCGGGAAGATAATCGATGTGGCGAAGATCGCTTCCCACCGCCAAGGGATCCCTTTCATCAGCATACCAACCTCCGCTGCCCACGACGGGATTGCCTCTCCGATTGCCTCGATCAAGGACGGGAAGACCTCGACGTCGGTGATGGCGCAGCCCCCAGTTGCGCTCCTGGCAGACATCCAGTTAATCTCGGGATCGCCGAGGAGGTTCATAATAAGCGGCTGCGGCGACATCATCGCGAAGTTCACCGCGGTGAGGGACTGGAGGCTTGCGCACAGGCTGAGGGGGGAGTACTACGGGGAGTATGCGGCCTCCCTCGCGCTGATGTCAGCCCAGCTCCTGAAGAGGAACGTCGACCTGATAGCGAGGGGGCTTGAGGTCGGCGTCAGGACGATCATAGAGGCCCTCATAAGCTGCGGCTATGCGATGTGCATCGCGGGAAGCAGCAGGCCCTGCAGCGGCTCCGAGCACCTGTTCAGCCATGCGCTTGAGAAGGTAAGCAAGAACGGGTCGTTGCACGGGGAGAAGTGCGGCGTCGGGACCATCATGATGATGTACATGCACGGGGGCGACTGGCAGGCGATCAGGACGGTGCTCAGCAAGATAGGGGCGCCGACGACCGCGAAGCAGCTCGGCGTATCCGATGAAGAGTTGCTTGAGGCGCTGACTATCGCGCATACGATGAGGCCCGACAGGTACACGATCCTGGGGGAGAGCGGCATCTCGAGGAAGGCGGCTGAAGACCTCGCCAGGATTACGGGTGTGATAGACTGATGTCCGAAGGCGGAGGCAAGAGACGGGAGATCGTGACGTTCGTCGGGGACGTCCAGGCAAAGGTCGGATTCAGGTTCGTTGCGTCGCAGCCCCCGGAAGTCTGCAGGGGGTGCAAGCTCTTCCTGGCGTGCATGTCGAAACTCAAGCCCGGCAGGGTCTACGAGGTCGTAGAGGTGAAGGACAAGGAGCACTACTGCCCCCTGTACGAGGGGAGCGTGAAGGTTGTTAAGGTAGCCGAGGCGCCAATAGAGGTGCTCGTGAAGTCAAACCTCGCCGTCGAGGGGGCGACTGTGGAGCCGTTGATAGAAGAGTGCGGAAAGAAATGCCCGCTCAAGGCCTACTGCACCCCGGAATGGGCGGAGCCTGGGAAGAAGGTCAAAGTCAAGATCTGCCAAGTCATCGAGGACGTCTCGGACAAGGCAGTCTGCGGTAAAAAACTCAAAAAGGTTGCTGGAATGGCAATGGATGGGGCCTGAGGGCGCCCGTTCACTCCTTCTTCGTTTCGCCCTCGCTTGCCTTTGGCTCTTCTGGCGCTCCCGCGGGTGCCGCCGCTGCCTCTTTTGCAGGCTCAGCCGCAGCCTCGGGCTTCGGCGCCTTGAGGACATACGTCTCTATGAACTGGACGCTTGTCGCCTCAGGGAAGTACTTGGAGATCTCCCGTGCCAGCCCCTTCTTTGCGAATTGTATGTCCTCGAGCACGAACGATTCCTCGGGCATCTCGATCGTTATCGCGCTTCCGATGCAGGT
The DNA here is from genome assembly GCA_029907755.1 of Candidatus Methanosuratincola sp. GTDB lineage: Archaea > Thermoproteota > Methanomethylicia > Methanomethylicales > Methanomethylicaceae > Methanosuratincola. Next base: position 1,232 of record JARYLH010000008.1, on the reverse strand, counting down.
TATCAGGAACTTCTCCTTAGGTACGTTGCGGACCCTCCTGTGGATCAGCTCTCGGATCTTCTCGACCTGGTCCTCGATTACCTTCCTGACATAGAGCTTCGCCAGCAGCGTCCTGCCCGCCAGCGGGTGGTTGAAATCGATCGTGACACGCCCGCTCCCAACACTCCTGATGGTTGCAAGCGAACCCCCCACCTCTATCCTGGCACCGGCCTTCGGCGTCACGCCCTGGCGGGAAAGGTCACGGGCTGGCACAATCCTCACCTTCGCGGGATCCCTCTCCCCGAATGCCTTCTCCGGAGGGATCTCGAACTCCTTTGTAGATCCTTCCTCCATCCCGACGAGGGCCTCATCTATGCCCTTTATCGTCCAACCCTGCCCCACTGCAACAAGCCTGGGCTCGTAGATCTGGTCAGGGGCATAAGCGTCGTTCTCCTTCGCCTGATCCTCCATTGTGACATCGAAGATCTCGCCAGTCTCCTTAACCTTGAGCAGGTAGTCTATGAGTACGAAATCTCCACTCTTAATGGCCATCAATGACACACCACAAACGGCTAAACCTGATCCTCTTTAAAATCTTTTGCCTGCTGCGGGGGAAAGGGATTTACTTGATGGCGCATATTTGGTCACGGGGGTTTCTGCTTGAGCCACGAGATCGAAGTCAAGGCGCCTGTTGAGGATGCCCGCATGGTCGAAAGCAGGGTCAGGCGAAGCGGTGGCGATTTCCTCGGCGAGAAAGAACAGGTGGACATCTATCTCTCGCACCCCTGCAGGGACATGAGGGGCGCGGACGAAGCGCTAAAGCTAAGGATGGAGGGAGGGAGATGCATGGTCACTTTCAAGGGGGCGAGGATTAAGGGCAGCCTGAAGTCCAGGGAGGAGCTGGAGTTCTCGGTCGGGGACGGGGAAACGGCAATGGAGGTTTTCACCAGGCTCGGTTTCAAGGTCGGGGCGAGGGTCTGCAAGGTCAGGAGGGAGTACATGCTACTCGGAGCGAAAGTGGCGTTCGACAGGGTCAAGGGTCTCGGGGATTTCGTCGAGATAGAAGCGCCCCGGATCGGGAGCGACTCGGAGAGATCGGCTCTGGTAGAGAGCGTGGCCGCCCTGATCGGGGTGGACAAGGATCGCTTCACGACCAAGTCCTACGTGGAGCTGCTAGAGTCCCGCAGTTCGCTGATCAGGGACTCCATATAGAGCTTGAGGATCGCCTCCCTTTGTCTTGCCATCCTCCTGCC
>JARYLH010000089.1 GCA_029907755.1 Candidatus Methanosuratincola sp. | reverse complement strand
AGTACTCGCCAGGCTCATCGGTCGTTCTGGATTACGTCCGCGCCATCAACGCCCCCAGGGACTTCCTACTCCCGGACGGCGAGAGCCTCTACCGCTACAGGAGCACCGCGACGGTCACCTCCTACGGGCTGAAGATCAGGTTCCCCACGGTCGAGGGCCCGTGCCCGGTCACGATAAACGCGGAGTACACAGCCCCGATCGGGCGCCTCGCCTTCTTCGCGATCCACCCCTGCCACGCCAACTCGATAAAGTACCTGGACAGGGTGATGCTCAGCGAGCCCGCGGACCCCTACTACAGGGCGCGGAGGGAGGGGATGCTCGCCGTGGTCCTTGAGTGCGAGGAGGGCGACGACTTCTGCTTCTGCGTCCCGGCGGGTTCCTGGAAGGCGGATCGCGAGTGCTGCGACGTGCTCGTCAGGAGGGCGAGATCCAAGTCCAGTCCCAGTTTTAGTTCCAGCCCCAACACCAGTCACAATTCCGTTTCCAGTTCCAGTTTTAGCAAGTCCAGTCCCGTGTCCAGTTCCGGGGACTATTTCATCGTCCAGCCACTCTCAGAGGCGGGAAAGCAGGCGGTCTCCAGGCTCAGCGGGCAGGAGGAGCCGGGCTCGCTCGAGGTCGAGGAGGAGCCGCCCAAAATGAGGTCGTCGTTCAGCATCCGAGCCTCCGAGGAGGACATAGACCGCGGCGCAGCCGAGAACCTGGATTCGTGCACCCTGTGCGCAGCCTGCACCGTGACCTGCCCGACGTGCTACTGCTCGGACATCGAGGACAGGTTCCACCTGGTCGACCCGTCGAACGTTGAGAGGGTGAGGAGGAGGATGTCATGCCAGCGGCGCTGCTACAGCATGATCGCCGGCGGGACCGTGTTCCTGAAATCCAAGGAGGAGAGGTACAGGTGGCGGCTCAAGCACAAATTCCCGTTCTCGGAGAAGTCGTTCGGCGTCTCCGGGTGCGTCGGCTGCGGCAACTGCATCGCATTCTGCCCTGCGGGGGTCGACATGCGCAGGACAGTCGGGAGGTCCGATGAATGAGCCGGGAGGAGAACCCGTACGTCCCGAAGTCGGCGACGGTCGTCGCGGTCAAGAACGAGAGCCTCGAGACGAAGACGCTCAGGCTCAGGCTGTACAACTGGAGGGCGGAGTTCCAGCCGGGGCAGTTCGTCCAGCTACTCCTCCCAGGCGTCGGAGAGGCCCCGTTCTGCATAGCATCTTCCCCGAGCGACCAGAAGCACCTCGACCTCACGATAATCAGGCGGGGGCTCGTGACCATCGCCTCGCACTACATGAGGCCAGGGGACGTCGTCGGGATAAGGGGCCCGCTCGGGAGGCCGTTCCCGATCGGGAGGATGGCAGGCAAGGACCTGCTCATCGTGGGGACGGGCATAGGGATCGCAGCCCTCAGGTCGCTGATACTCTTCGTTGCGGAGCACAGGGAGGAGTTCGGCGAGGTCGACCTGCTCTACGGCGCCCGATTCCCGGAGGACCTGGTCTACAGGGACGAGGTGAAGGCGTGGGCGGAAAGGGGGGTTGGCGTGAAGGTCACGCTCAGCAAGGCTTCGCCCGAGTGGGGAGGGCTCAGGGGAAGGGTGACGGACCACCTCGAGGGGGTGGTGAGGGGCGAAGATCAGGTCGCTGTCCTTTGCGGGTCCCCCCTCGTGATGAGGAGCATATCCGCCGAGCTCCTGAGGAGGGGGCTCAGGGCGGACCAGGTCTTCGTCTCGCTGGAGAGGCACATGAAGTGCGGGATCGGGAAGTGCGCCAGGTGCCTGATACCCGGAGGATGGCACGTCTGCAGGGACGGCCCGGTCTTCTCCCTCGACGAGATATCCCTCGAAGCGATAGGTGAGTAGCATGAAGGCGGCTTTCTATTCCCTGACATCGTGCGAGGGGTGCCTCACGACGCTCATAACCAACCTGGGGCCCAACCTCCAGGCGCTATGGAAGATCTTCGACATCGACTACTTCAAGCTCGTCCGAGAGCCCGTCGGCGGGGAGAAGGTGCCTAGGGTGGACATAGCCTTCGTCGAGGGGGCGGTCGTGACGAGCCTGGACAGGAAGAGGATCTCGCAGATAAGGGCGAACTCGAGCTTCGTGGTGGCGCTCGGTACCTGCGCCTCCTGCGGCAACGTAGCCTACAGCGCGTCGAGGGGAGTGGACCTGAAGAGGAGGAGGCTGCGCGACATCGAGATCTTCGAGGCGGAGCCGCTCTCGTCGCACGTGAACGTGGACTTCGAGCTGAGCGGATGCCCGGTGAGCGCGGAGGAGTTCACGGAAGCCCTCCTCAGGCTGCTGAACGGCATAGAGCCGAAGCAGCCGGACTTCAGCGTCTGCTACGAGTGCAAGATGAGGGGGAACAGGTGCCTCCTCGAGACCGGCAAGGCTTGCCTCGGACCGATCGCGATGGGCGGGTGCGGAGCCGCGTGCCCCTCGGTCGGCGCCCCATGCTACAGCTGCCGCGGTCCAGCTGTCGAGGCTGATCTGCCTGCCTATCTGAAGACGATAAGGAGGCATGGTATCCCGGAGGAGAAGGCGCTGGGCGCGATGAGGGCGTTCACGGGCAAGAAGATAGCGGAGCTGTTGAAGGATGGGCGGAAGTGAGAGCGTGCGCGATATCTATAACAGGAACGGGGCTGATGGCAGCGGCAGCGACAGCGAGAGCGACAGTAAAAGCGACTCAAACAGGAATGTGCTGAACGCTAGCGGGAGTGGGAAAGTATGCTCAAACGCTGACGCAAAAACAAAAACAAATGCGAAGGTAAGGGAGAGGGGAGGCGAAAAGGAAAAGGAAAGCGAAGTGATCTTGGACACGAACGAGCTCAGGCTCATCGAGGGGCACGGGAGGCTCAAGGTCAGGCTCTCGGGGAACAGGATAGAGGCAGAGTTCCACAACCTCGAGGGGCCCAGGTTCCTTACCGCTTACCTGAGGGGGAAGCCAGCTGAGATGGCGCCACTGGTGGCGTCGAGGATATGCGGGCTCTGCTACACCGCCCACTCGATAAACGCGGCTGAGGCGGTCGAGGAGGCGCTCGGGATCACGCCTGGCGAGGAGGTCGTCGAGCTGAGGAGACTCCTCTACCTCGCGAACAACCTTAGGAGCCACATGATGCACCTGCTCTTCCTCGCAGTGCCGCCGATCAAGAATCTGATCAGCGTGCTTCGCCTTAGGGAGAAGGACCTGGTCGAGGCGGGAACGAGGCTCCTCTCTACCTCGACCCAGCTCATCGAGCACTGGGGAGGGAGGTCGGTCCACGTCCCGAACGTTGTGGTCGGCGGGTTCGGGGCGCTCGTCAGGGGCAAGGAGCTGATGGAGTCCATCCAGAAGATCGAGTCCCTGAGGGCGGACGCCAGGAAGTTCGTGGAGCACGTTCTGGAGATGGAGCTCCCCGAGCTGGAGAGGTTCAGGACGATGATCTCGCTCAAGGCGGACGGCTACCCAACGTACGCCAGGAGCGCGCCGCTGATCATCAACGACGGGTCCACGATAACCGACGAGGAGTACGTCAACGATCTCGAGGAGGTCGTGAGGGAGTACTCGACATCGAAGCACGTGTACTTCAGGGGGTCTGAGGCGACAGTCGGCGCGCTCTCGAGGATAATGCTGAACAGGAGAAGGCTCAACTCCGAAGCCAGGGAGTACGCCGAGCGGATCGAGTGGAGGATCAACCCGTTCCTCATGGTGAAGGCGCAGGCGGTCGAGGTGATGCACTACCTGGAGGAGATCGTCGAGGCGGGAGAGAGGCTCTCGGACGCCACGATCTCGCCGAACGGGTACCCGTGCATGGGGAACGGGAAGAAGGGGCGCCAGGCGGAACCCTCCTGCTTCACCGGGAGGAGCGGCAAGGGGATCGCGATCGCCGAGGCTCCCAGGGGGACGCTCTGCCACGCCTGCGAGATAGAGGGCGGGCTGATCAAGGACTACAGGGTCTACACGCCGACTGCAGTGAACTCGAAGAGCATCGAGATGGACTCCGTGGAGATGGTGAAGAGGTTCAGGCCCCTCGGTGGGGAGAAGCTGAAGTACGTCCTGGAGGACCTCGTCAGGTGCTACGATCCGTGCCTCTCGTGCGCGGTCAGCCTGGACTTCCTCTCGGACAGAGGCAGTTGAAGGGTCTTTCTTCCGACTCCGCCCTGATCCCAAGCGCACCCACCCAATCGCATTCGCTTCACGCAGCCGAAATGCCAAGCATGCCGCATGCCAGGAAGCCTGCGAAGCGGCGGCTTAGGCAGGCAGCAACATCTGCAATTGCTGTTAAGCATTGCCGACCAAAAAATGCCGGAGGGCGCTATGCCTCGAGCCCGCCCAGCCTCTTGCACAATTCGTCGAATACAAGCCGCTTCTTCTCTTTGTTCAAGTGGAATAGAACCCTGTAAACCATTTCATCGGAGATGGTGAAAATATAGTTCAGCTTTATGACGCTGTCCTTGATAGCGCCCTCGCTCTTGCATAGTGGAATTCCTTTCATCTTGAGATTGCTGGTTATGCCTGCAACAACAACATTTCCCATATCTTCAAACAGGACCACAGCCGGCCTAATTTTTAACGCGGGAGAGTCCGTAAACTGCACAGCGGCAAGGATGACGTCGCCAGCTTTAAGCATTCTCCCAAGCCTCATCTTCAGCGTTGTCCCACAGCTCGCGCATCTTTGCCTGCTGCACCCTGTGGAGAAACTCGTCGTACTGCCTTCTGGCCCTTGACTCTTTTGCCAGCTTTATCAGGTTAGAAATAGTCTCATTGTAGGTTTCTCTGGGATATCGCCTGAGGCTTTTCAACTCTCTGACCACAGCTTTCTTGAGCTGTATGGTGGTAATTTCATCTTCAGCCATTATAGCCACCATATAGTTACCATATAATTCTCTATAATAAACATTTCAGCAGAACGGAGATGGATCAGCTCCATTGATCTTCTGCAGCAAACCCGGAAAACCCCGATGTACTGAAAAGCATCAAAAGACAGGCCTGGAAAGAAACATTTAGATACCCTGCTTGAAGAATTTCCAGCATGGCACTCCAAAAGATAACCAGCAACGATCTTGATAAGATCATATCTTCGGGGAAGAGGTTCCTCGCCGTCTTCAGCACGGGATGGTGCGGCTTCTGCAGGAGCCTAATCAAGGAGATCGAGAGGAAGGGCGAGGGGCTCGATGCCGTAGTGGTCGACATCTCCGACGAGTCTGATCCCGCGTGGGATGCTTATAAAATCGAGATGGTCCCGACGGCCCTGCTCTTCGAGGGCGGCCGCGAGGTCGCGAGGAAAAACCCGGGGTGGGACGGGCTGAGCTTCAGCGACGTCAGGGGGCTCCTTGAGCGGGCTCCTAGTGCCTGAGGCTGATCCTCAAGGCGACGGGGAGAGAGGCTGCCGCGACAACGGACAGGGCAAGGAACGTGGCGCCGGATCCGAAGAGGTAGCCGACGTAGCCCATCGTGACGGGTCCCAGGATTTGCCCGAAGCCTATTGCCGCCTCGAAGATCCCTGCCCCAGCCCCCTTAGAGGGCAGCTCGAGCATCCGGGCGAGCGCGTAGGCGTAGAGCAGCCCGAGCGCGGACCCGAAGAGGATCGCCATCGCGAAGAACCCGAAAAGGCTCGGGAATGCCCACCCCACGAGCGTTGAGATGAGGAGGAGCGCCATCCCCAGGGAAACAGAATTCCTTTTCAGGCAACGCTCGTAGAGCATGAAGGAGAGCGTCCTCATCCCGCTCGCGCTCCCGACGATGTACCCTGCCATCGGGGCAGCGACGCCCGCGCTAACGG
>JARYLH010000088.1 GCA_029907755.1 Candidatus Methanosuratincola sp. | reverse complement strand
ACTATGCACAGGAAATGGTGAAAAGGCCCCCAAGGGATCTCAGGGTCTTCGTGATAGGCGAGGATGTCCCGGTTGCGATATACAGGGTCAACAACACGGACGACTGGAGGACCAACACCGCACGGGGCGGGAAGGTCGAGAACTGCCCAATCACGCCCGAGATAAGGGAGCTTGCCCTCAAGGCCGCTGAAGCGGTTGGTGGGGGCGTATTCGGCGTCGACATGATGGAAGACGACGGAAGGCTAGTGGTGCATGAGATAAACAGCACCGTTGAGTTTAAGAACACTGTTCCGGCTACAGGTATCGACATACCCGGAATGATTGTGGATTACGCGCTTAGGGAGGCTAAGAGATGAGAACTGTAGGAATAGTGGGGGCTTCAGGCTATACCGGAGGGGAGCTGCTCAGGCTGCTCGTTGACCATCCGGAGGCTGATATAAAGATCGCAACATCAAGAGAGAATGCAGGTGAGCCCGTCTTCAGGGTGCACCCTCAACTTAGGAAGAAGACGGATTTGAAATTCGTGGAGCCGGATCTGGAGAAGGTCGCAGCTGAGTGCGAGTTTGTCTTCTTGGCATTACCGCACGGCTCTTCGGCTCCGGCGGCAAAGAGGCTGCTCGAGGCAGGGGTAAGGGTAATTGATCTCAGCGCGGACTTCAGGCTCAAGAAGGAGGACTATCCAAAGTGGTACGGTTGGGAGCACCCGTTCCCCGAGCTCCTCGATCTTGCAGTCTACGGTCTTCCGGAATTCCACCGGGAAGAGATCAAGGGTGCCAAGCTGGTTGCCAACCCAGGGTGCATTGCTACTGCGAGCATCCTGAGCGTCGCGCCGGCGATAAAGACAGGGGCTGTGGAGAAGAACAGGGTGGTCGTGGACGCAAAGATAGGTTCCTCAGGGGCTGGCACCTCTGTGAGTATCGCAAGCCACCACCCTGAGCACTCGGGGCTGGTGAGGCCCTACAAGCCATCGATGCACAGGCATACGGCAGAGATCGAGCAGGAACTGGCTCCCCTGGCTGGCGGCGAGGTGAAGGTCGCGCTCACCCCGCACGCCGTGGATATGGTCAGGGGCATCATGGCGACTGGGCACTCTTTCCTAACCAGGCAGGTCACTAACCAAGAGCTCTGGAAGATTTACCGGGAGATGTACCAGAGCGAGCCTTTCGTGAGGATAGTCAAGGACCAGCGCGGGCTGCACATGCTACCAGATCCCAAGAACGTGGTTGGATCGAATTTCTGCGATGTAGGATTCGAGCTCGACGCCCACGCCAACAGGATAATAACATTCGGGGCCATCGACAACCTGATCAAGGGCGCGGCAGGGCAGGCGATCCAGAACTTCAACATCATGATAGGCGTGGACGAGCGGACGGGCATAGACCACGCAGGGGTGAGGCCGATATGAACCCCACCAGCAGGGTCACAGTGAAGATCGGAGGGGATCTGATCAAGGGCGAGGAGCTGAACAGGCCCCTACTCGAAGATCTCTGCGCGCTTGCCAGGCAGGGCGGGCTCGTAGTCGTCCACGGCGGGGGCGACATAGTCACCGATTTCGCCAAAAGGCTTGGCAAGGAGCAGGTCTTCGTCGTCTCGCCAGAGGGGTTCAAGAGCAGGTACACCGACAGGGAGACGGCAGAGATCTACGCAATGGTCATGGCTGGCATGATAAACACCAAGATTGTCGGCGTCTTCCAGCAGTTCGGTATTAACGCCGTAGGGCTATCCGGGTTCGACGGCGGGCTCCTGAGGGCTGAGAGGAAGAAGAGGCTTGTCATAGTCGACGAGCAGGGCAGGAAGAGGGCCATCGAAGGAGGCTACACAGGAAAGATCTCCTCGGTCAACAGCGCGCTGATAGAGACGCTCCTCTCCAGCGGCTACGTCCCGGTGATATCACCTCTCGCCATGGGTCTCGAGTTCGAGCCGCTGAATGTTGACGGAGACAGGACCACGGCGAGCGTGGCGAAGGCGATCCAAGCCGATGCTGTAGTATACCTCACCGATGTCGAAGGGGTAATGGACGGCAACAAAGTGATCAGGAAGATAGCGGCCCTCGAGGTGGAGGGGCTGCTCGAGAAGATAGGCCCGGGGATGAGCACCAAGATCCATGCGGCGGTGGAAGCGGTGAAGGGCGGGGTCAAGAAAGCAATAATAACATCAGGGTTCGCCGAGAGACCAATTTCATCGGCATTGGAAGGCAATACGGGCACAGTGATCTCGCTATGACCTTCGAAGACACTTTCCTTGCAGATACGTTCTGGAAGAGACCTATAACGCTTGTGAAGGGGAGGGGAGCCAGGGTCTGGGACAGCAACGGAAAGGAGTACATAGACTGCAGCTGCGGATACGGCGTTGCGCTGCTCGGTCACTGCCACCCCAAGGTAGTCGAGGCGATCAACAGGCAGGCTTCTCGGCTCCTGACGTGCCACGGATCATTTTACAATGACGCCAGGGAGGAGTGCCTCTCAAGGCTCTACAAGATTAGGCCGGAGGGGACAGATAGGGTCTTCCTCTCGAGCACGGGCGCCGAGGCGGTTGAGGCAGCGATAAAGCTCTCTAGGAAATTCACCAGGAAGAGGGGCTTCATCGCCGCAGTCAATGCATACCACGGGAAGACGATGGGCGCGCTCTCGCTCACCTGGGCATCAAAGTACAGGGAGCCGTTCATGCCACTATTGGACGGCGTGAAGTTTGCCCCCTACGGTAAAGCCGAGAAGGTTAGGGACCTAATCGATCAGGACACCGCAGCCGTCTTCGTCGAGCCGGTCCAAGGTGAGGGCGGCATCAACGTTCCGCCCCCGGAGTACCTCAGGGAGCTGAGGGAGATATGCGACGAGAAGGGGATTCTTCTTGTGCTCGACGAGGTCCAGAGCGGATTCGGGAGGACAGGTAAGATCTGGGCGCACCAGCACTTTGGGGTCAAGCCGGACATACTCTGCTCCAGCAAGGCCCTGGGGGGCGGCGTACCAATAGCCGCGACGTTCGCAAGGGAAGACATAATGGGCTCCCTAAAGAGGGGCGAGCACTCCAACACATTCGGGGGCAATCCGCTTGCCTGCGCAGCCTGCGCTGCAGCCGTTGACGCGCTCACAGAGGAGGGGCTCGTCGAGAACGCAAGGGAGGTAGGGGACGAGCTGAAGAGGGGGCTCTCCAGCATCGGCAGCACCATGGTCAGGGAGGTCCGCGGGCTAGGTCTTATGATCGGGGCGGATATGCGGTTCGAGACCATGGGAATTATACTCCGCTGCCTTGAGGGAGGGGTCATCGCCCTCGAGGCCGGAAAGACCGTCCTTAGGCTACTCCCTCCGCTGGTCTTGACCAGGGAAGAGGCCAAGACGGTGGTCGAGACGGTGGGCAATGCGGTGCTGGAGGAAGAGGAGAAGAAGAGAAAGGGTGCTTGAGATGGAGGAAGGATACCCGGAGAGGCTCCTACTCAGGATGCTCGAGATCTACAGCCCGAGCGGTCAGGAAGGGGAGATCGGCAGGCTACTGGCGGATGAGATGGAGAAGCTAGGCTACAGCGTGAGGATCGACAGCGTAGGCAATGTCGAGGGCAGGGTTGGGTCAGGGAGGCCAAAGTTCCTCCTCTGCGGGCATATGGACACCGTAGAAGGCTTCTTGGAGGTCAAGAGGAGGGGCAAGGTCGTATTCGGCAGGGGTGCAGTCGACGCAAAGTCACCTTTGGCAGCCCTGATCTGCGCAGGGAAGCGGTATATTGAGGAGGGCGGTAAGGGAACGGTGGTTGCGCTCGCAGTAGTGGACGAGGAGGGCAAGAGCAGGGGGATGAGGCACTTCCTCTCAAATCTCGATGAGGAATTTGATTTTGCGGTTTTCGGGGAGCCGAGCAGCGCATACGGGGTCACAGTCGGATACAAAGGGAGGCTTGTCTTCACCGTCACCATCCGGACCTCGCCAGGGCACGCCAGCGCCCCGAGGTTCTTCGAAAATGCGGTTTACATAGGCACGGATCTTGTGGGTGAGCTGAGGAGTCTTGAAGAAGAATGGGAGAGGTCAGGGGAGGACCTTTTCAAGTCGCCTTCGCTGTGCGTCACGCTCTTCCGCGGGGGGACACAGGACAACACCGTCCCGGGCATCTGCGAGGTCACCGCAGACGTTAGGGTCCCGCCAGGCATGTCCTCGAAGCTGCTGAAGGAAAGGATCCAGCTGATCATAGAAGAGTTCAAGAGACGGAGAGAGAAGGCAGAGATATCCGTGGAGTTCAAGGACGAGAACGAGCCCTTCGAGGAGGATCCGGAATCGCCGCTTGTAATTGCTTTCCTCGATGCCATCAGGGAGGTCGGCGGCAGGGAAGGCAAGCTCCTCAGGAAGAGCGGCACCAGCGACGTCAATGACTTCGTCAGGGCATCAGGCACGCACTCGGTGGTATACGGGCCCGGCAACTCCAAGCTGGATCACACCCCGATGGAGAACGTATCCATCGAGGAGTTCTACGACAGCATTGAGATAATAAAGAGGGCGATGAAACGCCTGGACAGCCTCTTTTGAGGCGCTTACTGGATCTCTATTTTGAAGACCTTTCCCTTCTTTGGAAGGCGGAGCTCCAAGACGTTTTTGACGAACCTGGCCTTGGCTCGTTCAGGGTCTATCTTTGTCGGGAGCGTGAATGTCTTCGAGTACTTGAAGAACCTGACGCCTCGCTGGAATGTACCCCACCGCTCGTACTGCACAGCCTTCTCCATCTTCGCCTCGATGCTCACCGTGTCCTCGGTCACGTTAACGCTGATCTCGTCTTTGCTCCTGACGCACGGCATATCGACCCTCACTATCAGCTCGTTATCGGTTTCCTGTATCTCGGTCAGGGGTTCGAGGCAACCATCCATGTATCCGCGCAGCCGCGCCTGGATGTCGAAATAGTCAGCCGGGAACATCTGATCCACCCCCTAAACATACATGAGCGGCAGCTCGTACTCCTGCGACTTGCCCATCCTCTGCATATTCTCCGCGGTCTTGCGCATCAGCTCCCTCGCATTCATCCTTATCTCGTCGGACCGGTCTTTTAGCGACTTTATGTCTACGGAGATCGGCACGAATTTTTTCAGCGCCTCCAATGCGCTTGCAGCCGCACCGGGGTCAGGGTAGTTCGGGAAGGATTCTGCAAGGAGTATAAGGTTGGGGACGCCCAGGGACTTGGAGTGCTTTGCGATCAGCCCATATGGCCCTACCAGGAAGCCCTCTTCCATCAGGCTTATTCCGCTCTGCAGGATCATATCCCTCAGCTTCTGGGAGGAGGAAGCGCCGTATACCTTTGGCTCGTCGATGTCAATCCGGTTAGGCACGCCAATTCCCCCCAGGGAGACTACCATTGAAAGCTGCTTCTCCTTGGACCAATTCACTATGAGGCGGGTAAGAGGGTAGAGCGATTCTGGCGGGAGGGCAGTCTCCGAGAATACTGCCAACAGATTTTCCTTTCTGAATATCCTGATAGGGTAAGTCGGCTCCCCCTGGTGGAAGACAACAAGCGGAGGGAAGAGCTCCGAATCGATGTACCCCACCTCCTTCATGCCGAGCTCCTTGATTATGTGCGATACTGAGATGATTCCGACAAGCCCGACGTCTGGAAGGCCGCACAAGAGGGATAAATTCTCCCCCTCGATCCTCTCAAGCTCGTATATTGAAACTTCAGTTGGCTTCAAAAAGCATCCCCAATCTATTAGCCCATTCCGATTTTTTAACCCTGTCGGAAGGGTTGTGCATAGACGAATAAGACGCAGTTCAAGGAAAGGAGGGTTTCAAGGACTCGACTCCTCGAGTACTAGCACGACCCCCTCCTTTCCGGATATCTTATACTTCTTGCCCGCGACTATCCCTGCGGCT
>JARYLH010000087.1 GCA_029907755.1 Candidatus Methanosuratincola sp. | reverse complement strand
CTCCTTCTTGCAGGTCGGGCATTTGAGGCAGACGTTGGACTTGAGCGAGTAGTTGAACCCCTTCGGGAAGAAGAGGCTTGCCAGCTGTTTCCCCGTCCAGAGCTCCTTCGGTTCGTTTACCGCAGGCGGCGGGAGCTCGCCAATGTAGCCTGCCCTTGCGAGGAGCTGCGAAGCCTCCCCCCTTGTGAGCAGGGTCTCCTTCCTGGTGAGCATGTACGCGCCTGAGATGTAGTCCTGTATCCCGCCCATGATAGGTCCCCCGTACCTCGGGGAAAGTATCTGCTCCTGGACGAGCATCAGGACGCCTGCCTCAGCCCTCGCCTCCTCGCTCTGGGGGACGTGTAGGTTCATCTCGTCCCCGTCAAAGTCGGCGTTGTAGGGCGGGCAGACACAGAGGTTTAGCCTGAATGTCTTGTACGGCAGGACCCTCACCTTGTGCGCCATTATGGACATCCTGTGGAGCGAGGGCTGCCTGTTGAAGAGCACTATGTCGCCGTCCTTAAGGTGGCGTTCGACGATGTACCCGATCTCAACGGCGTCAGCTATCGCCTTCCTGTCCTTCGGGAACCGGAGGTCGATCCTCCTTCCGTCTGGCCTGATTATATAGTTCGCGCCAGGGTGGGTGTCCGGGCCATTCTCTATGAGGCGCTTAATCTGCTCGATGTTGTAGGCGTTTATCCTTTCAGGTATAGTGAGAAGCTTCGCTACGTCTGTGGGAACTCCTACCTCGTTGATGCTGATAATCGGGTCTGGGGAGATCACGGTCCTCGCAGAGAAGTCGACGCGCTTGCCCGACAGGTTGGACCTGAACCTTCCCTCCTTGCCCTTGAGCCTCTGCGCCAGGGTCCTCAGCGGCCTTCCTGACCTGTGGCGCGCGGGCGGGATCCCAGAGGTCTCGTTGTCGAAGTAGGTCGTCACGTGGTACTGGAGCAGCTCCCAAAGGTCCTCGATGATGAGCTGAGGGGCGCCGGCATCGACGTTGTCCTTTAGGCGCTCGTTGATCCTTATGATGTCGACAAGCTTGTGCGTCAGGTCGTCCTCGGACCTTATGCCTGACTCGAGCGTGATGGAAGGGCGGACCGCCGAGGGCGGGACGGGCAGGACGGTGAGCACCATCCACTCTGGTCTGGCGATGCGGGGGTCGAGCCCCATGAGCTTAACGTCCGAGTCGGTTATCCGCTCGAGCCTCGACCTGATCTCGTTGGGGGCGAGCTTCACGGTGCCCTCCTTGTGCTCCTCGTAGTAGGCGGTAGGCTTCTCGAACTTGAGCTTGTACTGGGCCTCATTGCAGTGGGGGCATTCCGTGTTCTTGGACGCCCTACGGACGACCCTCTCGGCGAGCCTGAGCCTGAGCTGCGGCCACTTCTTCTGGTACTTCTCCATCAGGATGGTGTACTTCTCGATATCTTCCTTAGTGAGCAGGATCCTGCCGCAGTTCCAGCAGGTTGCCTTGAGCAGGTTGTAGACGAGCTTGGCGAATCCGGGGTGGACCACCGGGCGTGCGTGCTCGATGTGCCCGAAGTGACCGGGGCACTGCCCGACCCTGTTTCCGCAGGTCTGGCACTTCTGCCCTGGCTCGATCGTGCCGAGCCGCCTGTCCATGAGACCGGCCTCTATCGGTATGCCGTCCTCGTCGTAGGTGTCAGCTGTGACGATGTTCACGACAGACATCTTCCTTATCTCTTCGGGCGACAGAACGCCGAACTTTATCGACTTGATCGATTTGATCAGCTCGTAGAAAGACATTTTCAGACCCTCTCCTCCAGTTTAAGGCGCGGGGCTATCCCAAGGCTCATCAGCTCCTGCAGCAGCAGCTTGAAGGCGTATGACATGACGACGGTGGTCGTCTTCGCCTTCTCGCCGCAGACCGGGCAGACATACCTGTCCTTGACCCTGTCGTAGTAGGCGATTAGACCGCAGTCCTCGCAGATGTGCACCGAGCTCCTGTCCGATTCGTCGAGGAGCCTCTCCTTCAGTAGCATGGCCGCGCCGTGCCCTATCAGGCAGTCGCGCTCCATCTCCCCGAACCTGAGTCCGCCTTCCCTTGCCCTGCCCTCTGTAGGCTGCCTCGTGAGTATCTGAACGGGACCCCTTGCGCGTGCGTGCATCTTGTCCGCGACCATGTGGTGCAGCTTCAGGTAATAGGCGATCCCGATGAACACCTCGGCCTCCAGCACCCTGCCGGTCCTGCCGTCGTACATTATCTCCTTGCCGGTGGACTTGAAGCCGTTCTTCCTCAGCAGCTCCCTCATACGGCTCTCCTTCGTGCCGCAGAATGCGGTCCCGTCGATCTGCTCCCCGGAGACCGCGGATGCCTTGCCTCCCAGCACCTCCAGCAGCTGACCCAAGGTCATTCGCGACGGGATTGCGTGCGGGTTGATTATAAGGTCCGGGACGACCCCGTCCTCGGTGTATGGCATGTCGTACTGGGGGACGAGCATCCCCACGACGCCCTTCTGTCCGTGCCTGGACGCGAACTTGTCGCCCAGCTCAGGCACGCGCTCGTTCCTGACCCTGATCTTGACCAGCTTGTTCCCGTCAGAAGTCTCTGTGACGATAACGAGGTCGACGACGCCGTCCTCGCCAGCCCTCATGGAAACGGAGGTCTCCCTCCGCATCGGGCCCGTGGTCTCGAACTCACGGTACTCCTCGAGGAACCTAGGCGGGCTCGTCTTGCCTATCAGGACGTCCCCGCCGCTTATCATCGACTCTGGCTCGATTATGCCGTCGTCGCCCAGGAACCGGTAGGACTCAGTCGTCCTGTAGCCCCTGACGTTCGGGTTAGGAACCTCTACCTTATCTTCCTGGCCGCCGGGGTACCTCCTCTCCTCAGTCTCGTAGCACCTGAAGAACGAGGATCTCCCGAGACCGCGCTCGACCGAGGACTTGTTCATTATCAGGGCGTCCTCTATGTTGTAGCCCGAATAGGAGAGGATAGCGACCACAAAGTTCTGACCCGCAGGGCGCCTGTCCAGCGCCAGCATCTTGGCAGGCCTGGTATTGACGAGGGGCTTCTGCGGGTAGTGGAGGAGGTGGCCCCTCGTGTCTAGCCTCTTGGAGAAGTTGGCGGCGTAGAAGCCCAGCGACTGCTTGACCATCGCCGATCCGTAGGTGTTCCTGGGGGACTGGTTCGCCTCAAGGTAGGGTATCATCGAGGCGCTGATCCCAAGGATCGTGGACGGGACGATCTCCATATGGGTCCGCTCCCTGTCCAGGTGCTTAGAGTCCAGGGCTATGTACGAATTCTCCTCCTCTTCCGCGTCAATGTACTCAACGATGCCCTGGTTGATGAGGTCGTTCCAGGTCCACTCACCGGAGGCCAGCTTCTGGACGTGCTCCCTCGTGAGGCGCGGGACTCCGTTGTCCACGATGAGGAGCGGGCGCCTGACCCTGCCCGCGTCGCAGTTGACATAAACCTCGTTTATGCTGCCGTACCGGTAGTGGGCGACGTTGACCTCGTGGTGGAGCTTGCCCCTCCGCCTGAGCCTCCTCAAGTCGGCAACGAGGAGCTCGGGCTTCTGGTGTATCCCGATGAGCCTCCCGTTGAGTATGACCTTGGCCCCCGAGATCCCCTGCTTGCGTGCCTCCTCGACGGGCTCGGTGTTGAGCTCGTACAGGAGCTCCTCGACCGGGCGCTCGTCGATGCCCACGGATATGAATGCCATCAGAGCGAGGTTCTTGACCAGCCCGCAGTTCGGCCCTTCAGGGGTCTCGCTCGGGCAGAGCCTCCCCCACTGGGTCGAATGTAGGTCGCGTGCCTCGAAGTGGGGCTGCGACCTGCTCAGAGGCGAGATTATCCTCCTCAGGTGTCCGATCGTCGAGAGGTAGTTGGTCCTGTCGAGGAGCTGGCTCACGCCTGCCTTGCCGCCGACCCAGTTGCCGGTCGCAAGCGCGTGCCTCAGCCGCTCGGTGATCACGTCTGCCCTGACCAGCGTCTGGATCGAGATCTTCCGGCTCCTGCTCTTCGCCCGCTCCAGCTGGTACTTCATGTCGCGGCAGAAGCTCTTGAAGGCGACTCTGAACAGCCCAGCCAGCAGGTCTCCTGCTAGCTTGAGCCTCTTGTTAGCATAGTGGTCCTTGTCGTCCGGAGACCTCATGCCCAGGGAGAGCTCGATCAGCTTCTCGGCCATCTGCCCGAGATACAGCGCCTTCTTCTTCCTGTCATTGGCGGTGAGCCCGAGGTGCGGGAGCAGGTACTTGTCGAGGACCTGCATCGCGCGCTCGACCCTGTACTCCTTGGTCTGCCCTATCGCGATCCTGTTCCCAATGTAGTCCAGCGCGTCCTCAACTGTGTTGATCTCGATTGCACCCTCGAGGGTTGGTATCATGGCCCGCTGGATCGCAGGGTCGCCCGAGACAAACTCGACAATCTCCTTGTCCGATGATGCGCCGAGAGCCTTCATCAGTATAGCGAGCGATATCCTGCCGGGGATGGACGGGAAGGAGACCTGGAATGTCGCATCCTTCATCCTCTCGAGTGTGACAGGGACCCTGAAGCCCGAGGTCGCCGAGAAGACCTTGGCGACGTGGGTGACTGGCGATGCGCCCTCCATCACGTCGACGAGGATGCGGTTTACTGCCAGGTCCTCCTGGATCACCACGACCCTCTCGGAGCCGTTGATTATGAAGTAGCCACCCGGATCCGCGGGGTCCTCCCCGTTGGCGATCAGCTCCTCCGGGGAGAGCCGCGAAAGGGTGCAGAAAGAGGACTTAACCATGATCGGCAGCTTCCCGACGAAGACGGAGACCTCCTCGTCCTCGAAGCCGTCCTCGATGGGAGTGACCTTGAGGTGCAGCGAGGCGGAGTACGTGAGGTTCCGCTGGCGCGCCTCCATCGGGTATATCTCCTTCTCCGAGCCGTCGGCTTCATGGATCGCCGGCTTGCCCACTGTGATCTTGCCCAGCTTGATCTTGAAGCCAGGGAGGTCGGTCTCGATCACCCCCTGCTCGTTCACAACCTCCTGCAGCTTGCTCCTCACAAAATCGTCATAGGAGTCTAGGTGCTGCCTTACAAGACCCTTTTCCCTGAAGAAAGCCTCTATCAGGGACCAACGCTCATCCATGCTGATCTCGCTCAAAAACATCACCCTGGAACAACATACCTATAAGCCACTGATCGCCCGGCCACGGGGCTCTTCCGGATAATCTCTACCACGTCCCCTGGCTTCGCCCCGATCGCCTTGCTCACGGGGTCGCTCTTCAGCATCCACGGCAGGTCTTCCTTCCTCACGCCCAGGTTCTTCCTGAGCTGCTCAATCTCTTCCTTTGTCATTATTCGGAACTGCGGCACGAGCTCGTGTTTTAAAAGATCGAACTTGCCCAAACGCTACCACCACAAAACAGAGTGACTCAAGAGACACCCGAAACCGGGCTACCTTTCAGCAAAACAAAGCAATTAATAAAGTTTTTGCTCGTGCGCGATACTGTGCTCTGCCCAAAAGGAGGTGGTCCCGCCCGCCGGATTTGAACCAGCGACCACCCGGTATTTGCCCTGCTGGCGCGAGGACATCTTCCGCCACAGGCGACTTCCCACGCGCGACCATCGGTCTACAGCCGGGCGCTCTACCACTGAGCTAGGGCGGGCTGGGGTAAAGATATCCGGACCCTTTATTAAAAATTTTGTCTTGCTGGGCAGCGGATCCCGGATCGCGCTTAGAGCCTGCCTTGTCGATCCGCGGTCGCTAGGACCTTGCTCCCAGGGTGACGGGGATCTCCTTGACAGCCCCGTCCCTGAGGACGGTGAGGGTCACCTCCTGACCGGGGTAGCGGGTCACCAGGTACGAGGAGAGCTCGTCCATGCTCTTTATCTTCACGCCGTCGATGTAGAGGATGACGTCGCCGCCAGCGCGGATCACCTCCCCGCCGACCGTCACGGACTGGTTACCTCCCCTGACACCCGCACGATCCGCGGGTCCCCCGTTAATCACCGTCTGGACCAGCACCCCCCAGGTCTGGCTGAGTCCCATG
>JARYLH010000086.1 GCA_029907755.1 Candidatus Methanosuratincola sp. | reverse complement strand
ACAAGCACGCGCTGGATCATACCTCCGCTCAGGTGGTGCCGGTACCCCTTCGCAGTCACAGCTGGTGAGGGCACGCCGGTTTCTGAAAGTAGACGCTCCGCGATTTCGTAACCGCCTCTTTTTCCTATCTTGAAATGCTCGATTGGCCTCTCAGAAATCTGGAGCCAGCATCTGAGGAGGGGGTTTAGCGACCCGAACCCCTGTGGGATGAGGGCAAAGTTTCGCCCTATGAGCTGCATCGCCTCCTTTCGATCCATGTTGACCAAGTCTCTTCCGCTGTAAATTATTTGTCCGTTGACCTTGGCATTATCAGGCAGGAGGCGCAGCGCAGCGTGTAGCAAGACGGTCTTGCCGCTACCGGACTCCCCAAGAATGCCTAATACCTCGCCTCTCTGCAGATCCAGATCCACCCCCCGGAGCGCCCTCACTTCCATGCCATCCATCTTGAAAGTGACCTTTACATCTTTGAATTCGATAAGGCTATGCAACTCTCCAGCACCTCACAAACCTCTCTTTGCAAATCTTTAATTCAGGCGGATAGGATGACGTGCAACGATCAAGGCGATCACTGCATTGTCCGTAATATGGGCAGGCAGCTTGCCAGTCATCTTCTTTCATTATAATCTCCCCACGCATTAGGGATCTTGTGTAAGGATGCATCGGATTAGAGAAAATCTCATCTGTGCTGCCCTCCTCTACTATCTTCCCCTTGAGCATGACGCAGATCCTTTCAGAAACTGCCTTAGCGAGATCCAAGTCATGGGTGACCAAGAGGAGTGCAAAACCGCGCTCGGAGTGGGCATCCAGCAGCTGCCGCATGATCTTAGCTTGTGTCGAGGGATCGAGCATCGAGGTAGGCTCGTCAGCGATGACGAGGTCTGGATTTATAGCAAGTGCCCTTGCAATCACCGCCCTCTGCACCTCCCCGCCACTCAAATCTCTAGGCTTTCTTCTGAGCTGGTCTATGCTCAAACCGAATCGTGACGAGTTGTTCCTTACGATCTCCAGCTCTTGGGCACGTGAATTGACCATCCCATGGATCCTCAGGGGTTCGGCTATGCTGTCATATAAGTACCACGTGGGGTCAAGGGCAAGATCCGGGAACTGGGGTATAAACTGAACTCTCTTCCTGAAGCGCATCAGGTCCAACCTGCTCATAGAAGATAATGGCAAGCTTTCGAAGTAAACATCTCCTGATGTGGGAGGGATTAAAGCAGCCATGATCTTGGCGAGGGTGGTCTTGCCGCTACCGGACTCGCCTACCAATGCTATAACCTCCCCGTTTCTGACCGCGAACGATATCCCGTCTACAGCCAATACCGACCCCTTACCAGACTTGAATCTCTTGGTTACAGCGATGCACGAAAGCAGAGTTTTATGAGTGTTTGACCGGTCTAATCCCAAGCCAAACATATCGCTAGACATCAAGCAAAACCACCAACCGATTTTGTCCCTGAACTGATTCTGTGCTCGATACCCATGCCAATGAGAATGAAACCAAGCGATGTCAATGAGATGCAAAAGCCGGGAGGGATGAAAGTCCACCAGGCGCCGTAGAGGAGGGCCCCTCTTGTCATTGCGAAGTGAAGCATCGTCCCCCAGCTAGGGTTCTGCGGATCACCAAGCCCAATGAAACTGAGACCCGCTTCGAGAAGTATTGAGCTTGAGACTGCAAGAACGAACCTAGCAAAAACGATGCCGAGCACGTTTGGAAGGATGTGCCTGAAGATTATGTAGAGCTTTCTGGCGCCTATACCGATCAAGCCTTCGACAAAGAGGCTTTCAGTAACCTGCCTGGCCCTTGCCCTTACCAGCCTTGCAGTGGTGGGCCACCAGAGTAGCCCTATAACTGCTACGACATTTATAAAAGAAGGGCCCAAGTAAGCAGCCAAGACTATCATCAGGGGAAGGGCGGGCACTACCAAGAAGAGGTCTGTCAATGAGCCGAGAAGATCGTCCAAGATTCCTCTTGAAGAACCCGCAATTATCCCAATTAGAGTGCCGATTAACGTCGAGACCGCGGCCCCAAGGAAACCAATAGTTAGCGAGACGCGGCTCCCCCTCAGGAGAACGGAAAAGACATCCTCGCCTATATCGTTCGTGCCGAGCAGGTTTTGGAGCGAGGGTGGAGAGTACGGAGACTTTGAGGGCGCTCCAAACAAACCATCAGGGAGGTAAGAGAAAAGAGCCATTGTTACAACTGCAGACACCAGAGCGATTCCAAGAAGCTCAACCTTGGACGGGGAGTATCCGAACCTCATGCCTGCCTCATCCTCGGGTCAACTATGTAAGAGAGGGCATCCGCAATGGCATTTGCGCCGATTACGATCAGTGCAACCATAGTGAAGGCTGCCTGAAGTAGAGGGTAGTCCCTCTCCGTAACAGCTTGCCACATGGTGTATCCCATCCCAGGCCAGCTGAAGACTATCTCGACCAGAAGTGCCCCTGAAAACGCAAAACCCATCTCAATCGCGATGAGAGACAGTAACGGCGGGAGAGATGGTCTCAGGAGGTGCCTTGAGATGAAGCGGATAGGTTTTAGCCCCTTCGAGAGTGCGGCGATTACGAAGGGCTCATCTGAGACCTCAATCGTGAGTCCGCGGACCATTATTGCCACATATGCAGAGTTGAACAACGTTAAAACGGACATTGGGAGCGCCAAGTGACTAAGATACTCCTGCAAAGTCGCTCCTCCGGGAGGTGCGCCCCCGACTGGAGTCAAACCTAGCCAGAGTGAGAATATGGTTATGGATAGCATCCCAAGCCAGTATGTTGGTACTGAGTGTACGAGTAATGCGCCTGCGGACACGGCACGCTTGACTAGCTTGCCAGGTTCCCACCCTAAACTCAGCCCGAGGGCAGTGCCGATAACAAGTGAGAATATGGTGGAAGGGACCGTCATCATCAAGGTCAGCTGCATCCTTTCAATCACTATTTCGGATATTGGCCGCCCGTAGCTGAATGAGTAACCCAGATCCCCCCTAGCTAAGTGCTGGAGGTAAACAAAAAATTGTTCAGAAACAGGAAGATCTAGACCATACTTTGCTGTGAGTGAATTGAGCAAAGCAGGATCTCTCATTGCTGCTCCATAGACCTCTTCCCCAAAGAGGAATACAAGCGGATCACCCGGCATGAGCCGGGGCAAAAGGAAATTTACTGAAATAATTGCAAAAACTAAAAACGCGTATCTTGAAATTTTTTTAATTAAAAAAATAGGGGTTTCCAATTAGACCAGCCCTTAATGGGTCACTTGACGGATATTGAGAACCAAGTATCCTTGCCAAGTATTCCATACATCGTGTCATACTTGATGCCATCAACCATATCCGACCTGTACGGCTGGATTATGTTGCCCCAGTATAGAGGGACTGCGTACATCTTATCCGCATACAAACCCTGGAGGGTTGCGTAGAGTTCCCGTACCCTCGTCTGGTTGGCAGTCCTCAATAACTCGTCTACTGCTGTATGGTATTCTGGATCATCAACGTTAGCCCAGCCCATGTTCCTGTTGTCGAAGTAGAGAGTGCCTGCCCCTGCGTACATTATCATACCCCAGAACGTGGTCCTTGAGATCGCAGAGTCGAAGTCCTTTGTCCTCTGAGTTATCGTCTGGAAAGTGCTCACATCCGCTGGGATGATTTGAACTCTAATTCCAATGGCTTCCAGATCCCTCTTAACAAGACTGGCTAGTCTCATGGAGAGCGCAATGTCCGACCTGGCTAACACGCCCATAGAAAAGGCAGTTCCGTTCGGGTAATCCCTCCAGCCGTCCGAGTCGAAGTCGACGAATCCTATCGAGTCGAGCATAGATGCTACTTTCGAGGCGTTCTTCACCAACATCGGCTTCTCCACGTAGTAGCCCCAGCTGTCAGGTATCCATCCTTTTGTAGGCACTTTGCCGTAGCCGGAGGCAATGTAGGACACATAGTCGCCATAGTCAAGGGCATATGAGACTGCGTGCCTGAACTCGGTGATGTTGTATGGGTAACGCATGCAGTTGAACCAAAGGCTGTTATCTACGCCGAAGTTCGGCTTAATTATGAAAGAGATGCCCTTCTCGCCCAGCAAAGGAGGGACATACACAGGGTCTATCCCGCTCGCATATGCATAGGTAGCCGCGACATCTCCTTTCTTGAGCGCGATTATCATTGCATCTATGCTCGTGTAGAATTTCAGAACCACTTGGTCAACTGAAGGAGCGCCCCTCCAGTAGTTCTTGTTTGCATTGAAAGTCATTGCACCTGAAGCTGGATCGAAACTGCCGTATATGAACGGGCCACAGCCTATGTTCCTGTCGCTGCCAGCGTACGTAGAAGGGTCAGAGACATTCTGCCAAATATGCTTAGGTATGAGGCGAGTAGCAGCCAGGCCTATTGTAAAAGAAGTCCATTCCTTGCTCAGGACTACTCGGGCTGTCTTGTTGTCCACGGCCTGTGCTGAGACTACGAACTGGAAGTGGGTGGCGTAGTTAGGATCCTTTTCTTTTAGGTAGGTTATCGTGAAGGCTACATCCTCGGCGGTCACCGGTTTACCATCGTGCCAGGTAGCATTCCTTATGAGTGTCAAATCCCATATTTTGGAGTCTGAAGTCGACCAATTGACGAGGTATGGTATTATGTTGCCGCCCTCGTCGACAGCAGCAAGGGGATCCAATATGAAGCATGCTGAGAATATGCCCATGTAGTAGTCCTTGACAAAATTGTCCGTCTTTACAATGTTTGTGGTTCCGATACTTAATGTTTTTTTCACGGCGGTATTGTTCGCCTGAGGGGGAATACTGCTTTGGGAGAAAAATCCCCCTGAGGCAGCGAAAGCCACTGCCAACACTGCCAATATTGCAACCCCTGCTAAGCCGATAATTGTATTCCTATTCATTTCCAACACTACCCCTAGTAACATTTTTTTGTAAAAACATAACACTCTTAATAAATTGTTGTTTCATTAGAAACAGATAGTTGCGTGCAGCAGCTTATTTGCATGAGCGCAAGCTTATTACAATAGCCGTATTTTTTCTTTATGGGGTTGGCTTGATTGCCTAGGAGGGGGATGCTTCTTTATTTCTTCACAGACGGTATGAAAGCACTCGTGGTCGGCGCAGGCAAAGTGGGCAGGAGGAAGATCTTCAAGTTGATTGAAGGTGGCGCTGACGTCACAGTCGTAACCAAGGATGTGCCGGACGGGATCGATGAGAAGGTCAAAGTAATAATAGGTGACGGACTCGAATACGCCTTACAGCACATAGACGAATTTAAAATTGTCGTCGCGGCAACCAACGACCCAACTGTCAATTCGAAGATCGCTCAGCTCGCGCTGCAGAATGGCAAGCTTGTGAATTCAGTGACATCGACAGAAGATTGCAACATAGCCTTCCCTGCTGTAATAGACGGGGGCAATTACTTGCTCGGGATCACAACCGGAGGCAGGGATCCTTCGCTTTCCAAGAGGTTGAAGAAGACGCTCAAGAAGGCGATCACGAGAATAGATGTCTAAGTAGGTCATCGCCTGGAGTGCGCCCTGCATGCCTCAAGGAACCTCTCAGGGACATTTGGTGATGCCAGATAGTGCAGGTGAGTATACATGCCGATCGCATTCTGACAGATCGCGCCATCCATTGAGTCCGCTATGCCTTTTCCCCTGAGGACCCTGAAGACCATCTCCCCTAGCCCGCCCTCTATTGAAGAGTAGTGGAACTCGTGCCCCCTGAGGCGGCTCCCAGCATGAGCGATCGGGCTGTCACGGACGGAGGCGAGCTCTACATAGCTAAGGGCCTGGGGCTTAGGGCACATCACCACATCCCCTTCGAATACCCCGACCATCAGTCTCTTGACGCCTGCGTATTCTATCGATCTGCAAAGGTACATGAGCCCTCCGCACTCTCCGATCGCTGGCATCCCATCAGTTATCCTAGATTTGAGTGAATGCCTCAACTGCTGGTTAGCTTCAAGCTCCTTCGAGAAAAGCTCAGGATACCCACCACCAATAATCACCCCTGCTATTTCCCCCTCTATTTCGCTTGCGACGAGGCTATCTAATGCCACTATTTCTGCACCCCTCTCCTTCAGTGCAGACAAATTTTCATGATAATAGAAGGAGAAGGGAGCGTCTAT
>JARYLH010000085.1 GCA_029907755.1 Candidatus Methanosuratincola sp. | reverse complement strand
TGCCGGGTGGTCAAGCCGACCGCGCCCAGGGAATGGATCGTCTCCATCGATGCCAAATTCAAATCACGCTGAAGGCAAAAAGTGTTTTTCCTGTATTTCGGCTCGAACAAATATTTTTATTAAGTGCGACCTTCAATATCCATTAACAGTTTGCCCTTACCCCAAGGTGTAGGTTGATGTCGCAGTCAAAAAAGCGGATACTTGTGGTTGATGACGACGAGGATATACGGGAGACGCTCAAGTCGCTATTAACGAAGAAAGGGTATCTGGTGGATACAGCAAATGACGGGGCGATGGCGATCCGGTTGTCCGAGTCCACCACTTACAACCTTGCCCTGCTTGACATGGTCCTTCCGGACATGGAGGGAACTCAGCTCCTTGTGCGGCTGAAGCCGACTATGCCGCGCATGCGGAAGATAATGGTCACGGGTCATGCCTCGCTTGATAATGCAATTAGGGCTGTCAATATGGGCGCCGACGGGTATCTGATAAAGCCTGTCTCGCCTCCAGAACTGCTGAGGATGATAGAGGACCAGCTGAAGCGGCAGGAGGATGACGAGCGGCTGACCCAGGAGAAGATTACGTCTTACATCGAAACGCGAATAAAAATGCTTGAGGGATCTAAGGGGGATAGAGAATAGCCTCTGAAGAGCGCTGTATTAGTACGGATGGGTGCGCATTGATGGCGACTGAATTTGCGTCTAGAGCAATCGTCTACCTGCACAACAAGGACTTCGAGGGCATAGTGCGGAATGCACTGAAGGACATATTCGGGGAGCCCTTGGCCTCATCGGTCATCTTCCAAATCGGCGGCACGGAGTCGATCATGGATCCTTCACTCTTCGAGAAGAAGATCCGCCTAGTTTTCGGCCCGGGGGCTGACTTGATCTTGGATTGTGTGGTCAAGAAGCTTGAGAATCCTAGGAAGAGGATTGTCCGCAAGTGATCTGCAGCCCCGTCAGTCAGGAGCCTCCACCTCGATCGTCAGCCTGATCTTGGCGCCATCCTTTGCGAGCCTCTCCACCAGATCCCTCCTCAGTTCTGAGGCTGACTTGTCTGAATTGACCATCAGTGTCCGTCCGCAGACGTATCCGCTCTTCCTGACAACCATTTCACTTTCGCTCTCTAGGGTCAGCCTGGCGCTGCCCCTGCCCCTGACAACGTCGCATATCCCATCTGATTCGATCCACAGTGCCACCTCCGCCCCGTCCCTCCTAAGCGCCTCCTTAATTCCCTCCGGGAGCTCCGAAAGGCCCAGGGTCGCCTTGGTGGCGACTATGCAGTCCCCCTTCCTGGTCTTCACTTCGTCCTTTGTAATCTCCAGTGTTGTGGGGTGCCTCGCGGTGATCTTCCTGTCCCCCTCCGCATGGAATGTTAATGTCCGCATGGCAACCAAGCCTTTTTTAGGCTTAGCCTCTATAAATCTTTAGAAGTGTCTCGGGTTGGGCTTGTCTGATAAGAGGGAGCAGTTGGTCAGGCGCCTTATCGAAGAGGGGGTGCTGCACCAGCCTGAAGTGATAAAGGCAATGTCGAAGGTGCCCAGGGAGGAATTTGTAGTCCCAGAGCTCCGCGAGCAGGCCTACATGGACACCCCGCTCCCTTCGCTGGAAGGGCAGACAATTTCCGCGCCCCACATGGTCGCGATCATGTGCCAGCTGCTGTCCTTGAAGCCAGGGCACATGGTGCTTGAAGTAGGGGCTGGGACAGGCTACCACGCTGCGGTGTGTGCCGAGATCGTTGCCCCACGGCTGCCCGGCACCAGCGACGGGCATGTGTTCGCCATCGAGCGAATAAGATCGCTGGTCGAATTCGCCAGGTCGAACCTTGCACGCTGCGGGTACTCTGACAGGGTCACTGTGATCGAAGGGGACGGGACGCTGGGTTACCCTGATGCTGCGCCATATGACGCGATCCTAGTCACCGCCGCCGCCCCGAGGATACCGCCCCCGCTCAAGTCACAGCTAAGGGATGGAGGCAGGATGGTGATCCCGGTCGGGGAAGCATACTCGATCCAAGACCTGATAGTTGTGGAGAAGGCCGGCAGCGACTTCAGGGAGTGGACATACGGGGGCTGCGTCTTCGTCCCCCTCTGCGGCAGGTATGGCTGGAGCCACTGAGCTCTAGAACCAACGCATTAGGTCAGGCTGGCGCCTCTTCTCCTTCCCCTTCTCCTCAAGCCTGGCTAGCGCAGCCCTTATCCTCTCAGGAGAGAAGTCAAACCCTTCACAGAGGTACTCCACGATCCCCTCCGTGTCGGTCCCGCCCCAAGCCAGGCTGTAGTCGCCCCTCACAGTCGGTTTCAGGAAGATCTCCTTGATGGCCCCATAGTCAATGCCACGATCTCCCTCCACCAGCCCGCGTTCCAGTGCCGCCTCTAGAGATCCTGCCTCCTTCAGTATCTTCAGCGCCTTCTTGGGGCCTATGCCCTTGAACCCCTCTGGGTTGAAGTCTGTTCCGATGAGTATCCCCAGATCGACCAGCATCTCCCTGGTCAGCCCGTTCTCCTTCAGGACTTCCTCTAGCTCCACCAGCTCGGGCTCGATGCTCACGTAAACGGGCTTGTTCGGGAGCTTCCTCCTCCCCGAGATGGTCAGGTTCCTGACGAGCCTGGGCGCCCCGAAGAGCAATGAGTCATAGTCCTGGCTGGCGACTGCCCATGCATCGCCCTTCATTGCCATGTAGGCAGCCTGCGCCTCTCCCTCTGATGGCGCCTGCACCCAGGGCACACCGAGGAGATTGAGCAGAGACTTCGACTGCTCGACCATCTCGGATGAGAGCCTCGAGGTGGCCTGCGCGTGCTTCCTGGCAGCCTTCAGGTCGCCCCTCTCTATTGCCTTCCTGTACTCCTCCTTGGCCTTCTCTTTCGTTTCCATCCTCCGGGATATCTCTTCCGCCTTCATCTCCGGCGGCTTGCCGTCGAATGTGTAGACGGGCTTCACCCCTGCCTCCAAGAGGTTGATCGTCCTGTAGAAGATGCCGCTTAGGTGGCTGGTGACCCTTCCCTTCGAGTCCCTCAGTGGGGTGCCGTCCGGCTGCCTGATTATCGCGAGAAACTGGTAAAGCGCATTGTACCCGTCGATGGCGAGTATACGCCCCCCGAGCCCCTCAAGGGAGATTGGGGTGTGCTTGACGAGATCCTTCAAGTTTACGCCCAGGTAATGCCCCCCCACCAAACCCTATTTTGGCTGAAGGAGAGAGATCACCCTGCCCTTCTTGATCTGCGAGACTGTTATCTTCCCCCTCAGCTCGAGGTTCATCAGCAGCTTGTTTATCTCGAGCATTGAAATGTCCCTCATCATTGCCCTGAGCATCTCTACAAGCTCCTCTTCCTTTAGTGTCCCCTGCCTCTTCGCGAGCAGATCCAGCACTATCAGCTCCGGCGACTCGGTCCTCCACCTTATCCCCTCTTCTGCCAACTGCACCACTCTCCCTGCCCCAATTCGACTCCTGTCGATGCCATCAAATGAAATTGATGAGCGGCGACTTGCCCCTCAGGGACTGCTTGCTCCTCTCCTCCCATGCCTTGTAGTACTTGAGCATCTCCTCGCTTATTGTCGGCCGTATCTTCTCCTTTGCCTTGAGGAAGTGCCTCATCTGGACCTCCTTCGCATCCGGATCCTCCCTGAGCGCCATCATCCCCGCTTCCCTGCACAGCGCCTCTATGTCGGATCCGGCATAGTTCATCGTCATTGCCACAAGCCTATCGATGTCCACGTCCTTCGCCAGCGGCATGTCTTTCGTGTGTATTTTGAAGATCTGCAGCCTCGTCTCGTTGTCCGGCTCCGGGACATACAACAGCTTGTCGAACCTCCCGGGTCGCAGCAGCGCCGGGTCGATTATGTCGGGCCTGTTTGTGGCGCCTATTATGACGACGTTGAAGAGCCCGACCAGGCCATCCATCTCGGTCAGGAGCTGGCTGATGACCCTCTCCGTGACCATGGAGTCGCTCGAGCCGCCGCCCCTCATGGGAGCGATCGAGTCGATCTCGTCGAAGAAGATGACCACGGGGGCTGCCGTCCTCGCCTTCCTGAAGACCTCCCTTATCGCGCGCTCGGACTCGCCGACCCACTTGCTGAAGATCTCTGGACCCTTGACTGTGATGAAGTTCGCCTCGCTCTCGTTTGCGACCGCCTTCGCGAGGAGCGTCTTGCCGCAGCCCGGCGGCCCGTAGAGCAGCACCCCCTTCGGCGGATCGATCCCGAGCCTCTTGAAAAGCTCCGGGTGCTTCAGCGGCAGCTCGACCATCTCCCTCACCTTCTCTATGGCGTCTTTCAGCCCCCCGACGTCCTCGTACGTAACCCGCGGGACCTTCGCGGCCTCCGCGGGCTTTTCGAGTATAGTCAGGGTCGTCTCCTCGTTCACCATGACTATCCCGGAGGGCTTGGTGGAGACTACCGCGAACGGGATCGCCTGCCCGAGCACGGGTATCAGGACGTTGTCCCCCTCCACCACCGGGGTGTCGGCGAGCCTCCTCTTCACAAAGCTCACGAACCCTGAATCCACGCTTATCGTGAACGACAGGGGTGCGAGCTTGACGAGGTTGGCAGGCTTGGACTCGGCCTTCCTTATTGTGATCTTCTCCCCAATCCCGACCCCTGCATTCTTCCGGATCAGCCCGTCCATCCTAATGATGTCCATGCCTTGGTCCTCGGTGTAGGCGGGCCATACTATCGCGGCTGTCTTCCTCTTCCCTTCTATCTCTATCACGTCGCCGACGCTGACGCCTATCTTCTTCATTGCCTCTGCGTCTATCCTGACCTTGCCCCTGCCCACGTCCCTCTGCTTCGATTCGGCTACCCTGAGTACAACCTCTTTAGAACCTTCCATACGATGCACCACTTCTCTTCTCAAAACTTGAGTCCGGTGACAGACTGCCTACCTATTTAGGCTTGCAACAAATATTATTAAATCCTTTTTGCAAAAAAGGCATCAACCGGGCAGAGTCTGCACAATCTCGACGTCGACCTGCCCGACCCCCTTGACAGCTGCGAATGCGTCCTCGACGGGCTGCGTGCCCCCTGCGAAATCACCGGGCATTATCACAAATACCTTCAGTGCCTTCAGCCCAAAGGCTATCTCCTCCTCTTGGAACTTATGGACGTACAGGTCTTTCTCGCCCTTTGGGAGAGCAACCTTCAGATCGTCCTTGAGCTTATCGAGGCTTACGGCGTCGTCCTCGGGAAGAATCTTTATTACAGCAAGGAGCTTGGACATTCTCAACCCTCCTCATGGTCCTTGGAAACCGCACTTCGGGCACTTGTAGTTGTTCACCAAGTCCCTGCACCTCCTGCACCTCCAGAAGACAACTTCCCCGCAGTTAGGGCAGGGAAGCCTGACTCCCTTCTGGTCTGGGAGTATTGGCTCTTTGCAGGAAACACAGGTCGGCAACTCGAGTTCGCTCATTGATCTTCACCAAAGTAAGATGACAAAGAAGTCAGCTCATATATAAAGTATTGCCAAAATGCAGCCCCTCCGGGCAGCGCTGGGTCAGAAGATCGCCCTCAGCGCCGCGGGTACGAGTCTTAAGAACATCCTCGACCTGGCAAGCCTCCAGAGCGCCTTCCCCTGCAGGTCCATATCGTACTGGGTGGCGCCTTCCAGCGCTCCGCCCGAGTAGAGGGCTTCAAGAACACCGTCGACCTCGCCCGCCCCCATCCTGTCATATGCTGCCCTCGCCCACCTCATCAGCATGAAATCCAGCCCATAAGACCTCTTCCAAGCCTTTCCGAAAGAACCGAGCCCACCTTCCCCCGAAAGGAACCTGTAGGCCGCCCTCGCTGCAAGCCTAGCGGTGAGGCAGCCGAGCACAACCCCGCCCCCGGTCGTCGGCTTCACAAAACCCCCTGCGTCCCCGATTGCGATCGCATTCCCCCTATGCGCCACCTTAAGTGGTCCCCCTGTCACTACCTTCCCAAAAATGGGCGCAGACCTCCTCGCCCCCGAGAATTTCCTCCAAGGCCCGAATTTCTCGAGCAGCATCTCCAGCGATTTCAGCGGGACTCCCCCGCGGGCAGCAAGCCCCACCCTCACCCCGTTTCTCCTGGGCACTGCCCAAGCGAAAAATCCCGGCGCAAGGCTCCCCAGGTAGATCTCCACGAGATCGTCGTCGAAGTCGGGGGTTTCCAG
>JARYLH010000084.1 GCA_029907755.1 Candidatus Methanosuratincola sp. | reverse complement strand
ACAACGCAATAATCCCCCTGATGCTCGTCGGATCGAACCTGGCGGATGTTCCGGTGGTGATGGGCAGCACCGACCAGTGCCTTGCATGCACCGACAGGTTAGAGATAATTAACGAGAGGGATGGCAGCAGGAAGAGCCTGACATGGGATCAGCTCGTAAACCTGAGCAGGAGGGTTAGCAGATGGTAGACTTGATCTATACGCTTGTCAGTTTGATAGTGATAGTGCCTCTGGCGCTCTTCTTGGGCGTCATATACTCCTATTTGCTGAGGAAGCTCTCTGCAAGGTTCCAGTGGAGAGTCGGACCGATGTTTAGGATGTACGGAGACCTGAAGCCTCTGCTGGGGACGACCAGGCTGCTGCAGCCACTCTACGACATCCTGAAGCTGTACGGCAAGGAGACGGTAGTCCCCGACGTTTCGAGGAGGCGCCTTTTCGTCTACTCCCCGTACCTCTCCCTGATCTTCGCGGTTGCCGCAATATTCTTCATTCCGTTCCCAGGGATGCCGCTACTCTCCGGAGTGCCATATAGCCTGATAATCGCGTCATACCTGCTGATCGCATCGATACTCTTCACAATCTTGGGTCCCGTTGCGAGCGGATCGCCGTGGGCAGCAATAGGCGCAAGGAGGGAGGTTGAGCTCTTCCTTGTTTCCGAGCTCGGATTCGTGCTTTGCGTCTTCGCGGTTGCCATTGCCAGGCAGTCGCTTGTCATATGGGACATCTCCTCAGGAGGACAATCGGTATACCTCGCGCTTCTAACGGTGACTGCGGGGGCTCTGATGTTAGTAGCGATGCTAGGAAAGCTGCACATAAAGCCATTCGACATGCCAGAGGCAGAGGCGGAGATAGTGGCAGGGCCATACACCGAGTACTCTGGGAAACTGTTGGGCACCTATTACTTGACCAAGGTATTCCTCCTCTACGGGCTTGTGGCGCTCTTCATCTCCCTCTTCCTCCCGCCGATTGCCACCAATGTGCTCTGGCTCCCGATATACATCGTGGCTGCTGTGGTGCTGGTCTTCCTGCTCACAGTGGTACAGGTCTTGAACCCGAGGTACAGGATCAGGAACGCTATAAGCTGGTATCTCAAGGTGGCGATCCCCCTGGGAGTGCTGAATTTCGTTATCGCTCTGGTGATATGGTTGGTGGTGTGAAATGTCAACAGAGATTAAGATCCTGAAACAGGTGCTGTCGAAGTATAGCAAACCGATGACTCTGACATACCCGTCTGCGGTCGCCCCTGAAAGGAGGTACAGCCAGATACCGGAAGGGCTGAGAGGAATTCCGGAGCGCGACAAGGACAAGTGCATCGGCTGCAGGGCGTGCTACTTCGTCTGCTCCGGGAGGGCTACCAGTATATACGACAAAGACGCAAAGCGGACCGTCGAGATCTTCCTCTTCAGGTGCACCTTCTGTGCCCATTGCCAGGAGGCCTGCCCCGAGGAGGCGATAAAGATGACGAACAAGTTCGAGATCGCGGTCCCAAACAGGGAGGATCCTGGGGCACGGGTGCTCACCGAGCTCGACCTTCTCAAGTGTAAGAACTGCGGCACCCCGTACGTGACAAAGAAGCTCGTGGATCGGACTTACGAGCGGTTGATGGAGAAGATCGACCCGATCGTGAAGGAGACCGTTTCGAACGACTACAAAAAACTTGACGGCTACTGTCCGGATTGCAGGAGGGCTTACGGTGTCGATTTAGACACCCATACGAAGAAGTACGTCTGGCTGGAGGGAGTCTGATGGGGATAATGGACAAAGCCCGGATATACTCGCCCTGGCTCTACCACCTGCACTGCGGCGGGTGCAACGGGTGCGACATAGAGACCTTGGCTGCGCTGGCCCCGCGGTTCGATGTCGAGCGCTTTGGCATACAGCTCGTGCCGTCTCCGAGGCATGCCGACATACTGCTGACGACGGGATGCGTGCCCAAGCAGTTCATCCCGATGGTCAAGCGGGTATACGAGCAGGTCCCGGAGCCAAAGGTTGTGGTCGCAGTCGGCAGCTGTGCGTGCGGTGGCAGCCTCTTCTACGATGATGCGCCAGAGAACTATGCGATACTTGGACACCCTGATCTGCTAATACCAGTCGATGTATATGTGCCAGGGTGTGCTCCAAAGCCTGAGGCGATTATAAATGGGGTGGTGCAGGGGATCCTCAAGCTTGCCGAAAAGCGGGCAAAGAAGTGATCTATGTCTTCCATTTTGTACACCTGAACGGGCATGCTGGTATTGCCCCCTTGCACCTTCGACCAGCGGTGTCGTTAGGGTCTTCACGTGAGGGACGACGAATAATGTTAAATTGGCAGAGGAACGACAATCAAAGAGGCGAGAGATCAATGAGCGAAGAAGGGCAGTCCACCCCAAGGACATTCCGCTTAGATGCCGATGTGATGCGGGGGCTGGAGGAGGAGGCAAAAAAGCAAGGTGCAACAGTGAACGGGTTGACCTGCAGGATATTGAGGAAATATGTCAGGATCGGCGCAAAGGTCGAGCAGATGGGCGTTGTCACCCTCCCGAGGAACGACCTCATAGAGATAATCAATTCGCTCGACGAAGAGTCTGTGGCCAAAATAGGGAACAGGATGGGCTCTGCAACCTCTAAGGAGATAATGCTCCTGCTCTTCGGAGAGCTCTCCGTCAGCGCGTTTAAGCAGTTCCTCCTCATGTTTATCTGCGGCTATTCGAACTGGACCACCTGCTACGAAATCGAAGACGAGGATTATCTTGAAATAAGGGCATCCCACAACATGGGGGAAAAATGGTCCCTATTTGTGAAGAATTATGTAGAGGCATCTCTTGAGTCCACGCTGGGCATAAATCCTGAATTCAAATATGTCTCAAACCTCAGCTTGGTCTTCAGGATAAAGAAACCATGATTTTTATTTTCTGATCTTGTTTTGGACTTGATTTTGTTTGATACGATAAGGCTCAGACCCCGAGGGATCTGAGGAGCTTTTCGACTTCCTGGAGGCTCATCTCCGCTTCCGCCACTTCTTTCTTGCAGTCCTGCGGCTCGGTTGCCGTTTCCGCACCGGATGGTGCGCTAGTCTGTGTGCCGCCGAGCAGAATGTCGCCGTAAATCCTCCCCTTCATCCCCCTTAGTTCGATAGGGGTGTCGATCTCAATCCTGAGGTTCATCCTGCAGTTCCCCTCCTCTAGCTGCCTCTTGACCCACTTGAAGACAAGCTCCTCGATGCGCTCCTTGAGTTCTTCGCTCATCAAATTTCACTGAAACAAAATCCTCCTTCAAACTATAAAAAGATGGGGGCTGCCTGAGAACGTTTATGAGTATGGAGCTCCCCTTGATGGGTGATGATCTGGCTTGCCTCCATCGAAGTACTCTGAACTTGGAGTCGACGTCGACAAGAAGGGGATTTCCTCGATAAAGGGAGTGACAGACGACCTCTTCCCCGACTCGTTCTGCAGTGTCGTACGCGACCCAGACAACCCTGGATCCGGCTTAATTCTCCATGAGGACGGCGCTGGCAGCAAGCCGATAATCTCTTACATTTATTTCAGGGAGACCGGCGATTATAGCTGGTTCTCCGGGCTCGCACAGGACGTGCTGGCGATGAATCTTGACGATGTTGTCTGCGTCGGCGGCTTGCCCTTGGCGTTCTCGGACTACGTCGCGCTAAACACGATTCGGCTCGAGAGGGGCGCCCTGCTCTCATCGCTGGCGTCTGGGTTCTCACAGGCTTTCGGAAGCCTGGTTCGCTTGGGTTGCAGGGTCCTCTTCTGCGGCGGGGAGACTGCCGACCTCCCGGACATCATAAGGACTCTGGACGTCTCTGGCACTGTCTTCGGGCGTGTTGAGCTAAAGAATATGATAACGGGTAACGGAATTTCACCTGGAGACGTGATCGTGGGAATAAGGAGCGGTGGTCGATGCAGTTACGAGGACAGGGAGAACAGCGGGATAATGTGCAACGGGATCTCTCTCGC
This sequence comes from Candidatus Methanosuratincola sp., assembly GCA_029907755.1. Lineage (GTDB taxonomy): Archaea > Thermoproteota > Methanomethylicia > Methanomethylicales > Methanomethylicaceae > Methanosuratincola. The sequence continues at coordinate 2,265 of JARYLH010000084.1, read as the reverse complement.
CAGGCATTCACTACTCACAAACGAGTACTATAAGAAATACCCTGAGATCGGGCATGAGGGTTCCAGGGGATACTACGGGAGGTTCAGGATCGACGACGATCTGCCCGACCTTGGGATGACCGTAGGCGAAGCATTGCTCTCCCCGACTAGGATCTTCCTACCGATAGTGCTTGAGATCCTCAAGCGGGTTCCAGTCAAGGCACTGGTCCACAACACGGGGGGCGGCCTGACCAAGTCCCTCAGGCTGGGAAAGGGTGTCCTCTACATCAAGGATAGCCTCCCCGAGCCGGATCCTGTGTTCAGGTTGATCGTCGAGGAGAGCGGCGAGTCGCCCAAGGAGATGTGCCGCAACTACAACATGGGGATAGGGATGGAAGCCATCGTTGGAAGGGGACATGAGGAGGAAGTGATCCGATCTGCTGAGAAGTTCGGGGTCGGTGCCCAGGTGATCGGCAGGTGCGAGAGATCGAACGGGAGGAATGCTGTCCTGATCAAGAGGGGGTCTGAAGAGTACCTCTTCCAGTGATTCGGCACAAATTCTTTTAAATCCTGTGGACTATCTCCATGTTGATCGCAATGTCGCTGCACGACCATCTTGAAGAAATACCTGCCTCGGGGATTAGGCGCCTTTTTGAACTGGCTAGCAGTTATAGGGATGTAATTTCCCTTGGGATAGGCGAGCCTGATTTTGACACACCTGATCACATAAAGGAATACGCAAAGGAGGCCCTTGACAGGGGCATCACACACTACACGCCCAATAATGGACTCAAGGAGCTGAGAGATGCGATATCTGAAAAACTAGAAAAAGAGAACTCGGTCGTTGCCGACCCTGACAAGGAAATAATCGTCACAACAGGGGGGAACCAGGCATTCCTCCTCATATGGGCATCATTCCTGAAGGAAGGGGATGAAGTCCTGATCCCGTCCCCCCACTTCGTGACATACAGCGCAACCGTCAGGTTAGCAGGTGGGGTTCCCGTTGAAGTCCCGCTGAAGATGGAAAACGGATTCAGGCTGACCGCTGATGATCTGAAAAGGCATCTCACCGAGAGGACCCGTGCACTCGTGCTGAATTCGCCTAACAACCCCACCGGCGCGGTCCTTGCCGAGAAAGAGGTGAGGGCAGCCGTTGAGTTCGCTGAGGAGCACAACCTAGTGGTTGTGTCAGACGAAGTCTACGAGTCGCTGATCTACGACGGCATCCGTCACGTGAGCCCTGCCTCTGTCGCATCAAGGCCCGGGAGGGTGATCACTGTAGGCAGCCTATCAAAGACTTACGCGATGACTGGATGGAGGATCGGGTACGCTGCAGGGCAAGAGGAGCTGATCGCGAGAATGGTGAAGTTCCAGATGTATCTCTCCGCGTGCCCCACTTCTTTTGCACAATATGCCGCCGCCCGTGCCCTCTCCGATCCCAGAAGCCATGCCGCAGTAAGCAAGATGCGATCAGAATACATGCGGAGGAGGGACTACATTTATCAGCGGCTTAAGGAAATCCCGGGGTTCAGCGTGGTTAAGCCGAGCGGCGCATTCTACATATTTCCTTTCGTTGGAGACGACCTCAATCTCTCCGAGAAGCTGCTTGTGGAGGCAAGGGTGGCGACTGTCCCTGGCTCGACCTTTGGGGCTGCAGGCAGAGGCCACCTTCGGCTTGCTTACACCGTCCCAGTCGAGCGGATAGGCGAGGCGATGGACAGGATAGAGAAGGCTTTGAATCACTAGCCGGTCAAGCAACTTTTTTTGCTACCTCCTCCACTTTTTAATCGGTGAGTGGATTGGGTGAAGTACAAGAGGTATTGCGGCAGCGTAGCTCGGTGAGGCTTTTCAAGGAAACCCCCATAGACAAGGATTCAAGAAAATTGATCTTGGAGGCAGCGATCATGGCACCAACAGCAGGCGGGGCAGAGGCGTGGCTATTTGTCGTCGTCGAGTCCGATGAGGTGAGAAAGCGCCTCCACCAGATCCTTCTGGATGCACACCGCGCATACTTCACTAGACTGCTGAAGAAGGCCTGGACCGGGGAAAAATTCGAGTCTTGGGTAGCTGGTTCCGGCGGTGGGTACTACTTCGCGCCTCTCTATGTTGCGGTTTTTGCCGACCTGAGGGAGCGAGTTTACAACGACCCTCGGATTGAGGAGATCTGGGCTCACCAGAGCTGCGCTGCAGCCGTGGAGAACATGATGCTGGCTGCCTGTGACCTCGGCATCGGATCTTGCTGGTTTGGGGTGCCGCTTCTTATTGAGTCTGAAGTAAAAAAGCTGC
>JARYLH010000083.1 GCA_029907755.1 Candidatus Methanosuratincola sp. | reverse complement strand
CGACGGACCTTATCGCCTCCCTCATGGGCAGGGCTGCCCTGACCTCTGTGCCGTTGAGTACTAGGACCAAAACTACCCCCTCATCATTATCTCACAATGAAAAAATAAGCGTTAGCATCCAGCGCGTCCCCGCGTTCCCCGGTCAGCGCTCCTCTCCCCGATCGCCAGCCTTGTGGATCCCTGCTGCCTGAAATCCGCCAGAACCATGGCCCGCCCGGGGAGGCGATCCCGCCCGCCTCAGATCTCGCCGATCTCTAGCGCCCTCAAAATCCCCGCCAGCGCAGGTGAAGCCCCCTCCCTGACCACGAGATCAGCCCTTTCGTCGAGGGGCGTCGGGTCTGCGTTTATTATGACGAGCTTCCCTCCGGCCGCCTTCACCACCTCGGGTATCGCCGCGGCCGGGTAAACCGTGAGGGATGACCCCACCACGAGGCAAAGGTCGCTCTCCTGCGAGATCCTGAGCGCGGCCTCGAACATCTCCACGGGCTCCTCGAAGAGCACAACCGACGGCCTGAGCATGCCGCCGCACCCGCACCTCGGCACCTCCCCCTTCACCCTCACCAGCCTAACGCACTCTTCGGTGGACCTGACGGATCCGCAGTGGTCGCACCTGCTCGTCATTATGTTCCCGTGGAGCTCTATCACCCTCCTCGATCCGGCCTTGGCATGGAGCCCGTCGATGTTCTGGGTTATCACCGCCCCCAGGAACCCCTCCCCCTCCAGCCTCGCAAGCGCCCTGTGGCCCGGGTTGGGCACCGCGCCAGCCAGTGCCTCGAAGCGCATCGCGTAGAACTCCCAGAACGCCCGGGGGTCCTCCAGCATGAAGGACCTTGTCGCCATCCTCGGATCGAACCTCTTCCAGAGGCCCTGCCTCCCCCTGAAGTCCGGTATCCCGCTGTCCGTGCTGATCCCTGCCCCGGTAAACGCCACCGAATCCCTGCTCGCCCTGAGGATCGATGCAACCCTTTCCAGGCAGCCGGCGAACGATCCCGAGCCAAGCCCTCTCCGGTCCGCCATTCCGCATTCACCCTCAACGGTTAATAGCACAAAAGGGGCAAATATAGGGTGGTGTAGGCCTTGAACCTGCTCATCACCGGGACCAGCGGGCTCCTTGGTGGGAGGATCGCGGAGTACGCGGACTCCCGCGGGGATACTGTATTCTCGGGTTACCTTACGCATCAACCCACATTCGGGCTCCCGTTGAAGCTGGACATCACGAGCCCCCAGTCCGTCTCCGAGGCGTTCAGGAGGGCGCGCCCCGACGTCGTCTTCCATACTGCGGCGATCACCGGAGTGGACAGGTGCGAGTGGGAGAGGGATCTCGCCCTCCAGGTAAACGTCGAGGGGACTAGGAACGTCGCGGAGGCAGCCAGGGACGCTGGCGCATACCTCGTCTTCCTCTCCTCCGACTACGTCTTCGACGGCTCGAAGGGGCTCTACAAGGAGGACGATGCAAGGAACCCGGTAAACTTTCTCGGAAAGACCAAGGTCCTCGCGGAGGACGCGGTCAGGTCGTCCGGGGCAAGGCACCTCGTCGCCCGGACCTCATTCGTATTCGGATCAAGGGAAGCCAGGGCCGAGGCGAACTTCGCCCTCTGGGCACTCAGGAAGCTGAAGGCGCATGCCCCATTCAGGGTTGTCTCGGACCAGTTCATCACCCCCACGTACGACCGGAACCTCGTCATGATGCTCTTCGAGGCCGCCGAGAGAAGGCTTGAGGGCACCCTGCACCTCGCAGGTGCGACCCGGCTCTCGAAGTACGACTTCGCCTTCAGCATAGCGAAGTTCTTCGGTCTTGATTGGGAGGTCATGATTCCCTCGAGCAGGGGCGAGATCGGGTGGATAGCCGAGCGCCCCACGGACTCCTCCCTCGATACCTCCAGGGCCAGGGCACTGCTGGAGAATAAACCCATGGAGATCGGCGAGTCGCTGAGGAGGCTGAGGGAAGAGATCCCCGGGTGAACCTGCATAGGTCCCTACTTTTCAGAAACTAAACCGTATAATTTTACTTTATAAAAGGATAACTGCTCAAACTTTTATAAACCTACAGCGCATAGGAGTGGCGGGTAATCCCAATGAGGCTTTCAAAAGGAATCGATCTGCTCAACGCCCTTATAGTGGTGACCGTAATCGCCGCATTCACAGTCGCATTCATCCTTGCGATTAACGCCTTCGGCGCGGTCTCGTCCCTCAGGGTGGGCGAGCCCTCGGTCAACTCCTCGGGATCCGTAGTCGAGATCTCGTTCCCGATCTCGCTCTCGAACAGCGGTCCCTTTGCCGTATCGGACATCCGCGTCTCCGCAGAGCTCAGGGACTTCGACGGGAGCCTGATCGCCTCGGCGTCCTCGCAGCCCTTCTCCGTCCCCGCCGGCGCGCGGGGGGAACAGCATTACCTGCCCATCAGGGTCGCCCTCTCGGAGATCCCGCAGGAGCGCCTCTCGGCCCTCTTCAGCAATGCCAGGAACCTCACTCTGGGGGCAACCGCAGGCGCAGCGCTCGCGCCCTTCGTCTCGGTATCCGTGCATCTGTCGGGCGATATCCCGTGGAACCCTCCGGTCAAGGACTTTGAGCTGGGCGACCCGGTGCTCCTGGGCTACAACTCGACCCACATAGTCGCGTCCATACCGGTCCGTTTCGAGAACTCTGCCGACATCGCCGTCGAGGGTACGGTAAACGCCCTCTTCGTCGACGCCGACACAGGCTCGGAGATCGGTTCTGGGTACCTCGAGGTTGACGCGCCGCCGAGGTCGGAGTTCGCCGGCGAACTCCAATTCGCCTTGAGGCTGCCAGAGAACGCCTCCGCCCTCATGCTCGAGGAGAGGACTTTCAGGTGCAACGCGACGTTCGGCTTCAGGGTCTTCGGCATCCAGGTATACTCGGTCACGAGCCCATTCGAACTCGCGTGGGGTCCGCCCGTCGGCTCGCCCTACCTGGGGTCGCCGTCCGTGGCGCCCTACAACTCGACCCACTCAATGTTCAGACTGCCCTTCGGCTTCACCAACGCCAACGAGCTGGTCACGCTGGACGGGTCGGCAAGGCTCGGTCTTGAGATTGGGGGTTCCCTTGTGGCGGAGAGCGCGCCAGTAGGGGTACACGCGCCGCCGGGCTCCGCCTTCTCTGGAGAGCTGACCATGCTGGTGCCGAACTGGGCCCTCTCCGCGCCCGGCACTCTCATCATTACGCTGGAGACGCAGTTTGGCATCGCTTCTGTGGAGGTGCCCGTGAATGGCTAAGCTACTCGACCTCGAGGTCTCCCGCGCGTCCATCGCGGTTAGGCTCATCCTGGGGGCCCTCCTTGGCGCCCTTGGTTTCCTGGTCTTCTACTACGTCCCGGCGAACTTCCTCAGACTCGCTTCCGATGTTTTGCGGATGGAGATCCCGCCCCAGGCTGCGGGCGTCCTCTCCTCGCTCGTCGACCCCGCGTTGCCGCTCGTCGGGCTTGCCCTGGCGCCGGCGATCTTCCTCTGCGCCCTCTTCAGGGGCACAAAGGCTTACGGTCCCCTGACTGTCGCTCTGAGCCTGCTCTTCGCCACCTACGTCTTCCTCTGGTTCCACGGCGGCGCCATCTCCTTGGCATTATCCATCGATCCGATCGGAGGGGGGGTTCCCATGGAGCCGTCCATGTCGATCCGCGTGGAGATGGCGATGCTGATGGCCCTCTTCCTGATCCCACCTATACTCGGCGTCGCTAAGGGCGTCCTGCTAATGCTGGAGAAGGATCGACGTCGGTAGGGGCGCCCTGCGTCTCCCTCTTCTTTCTCTTTCTTAACCACTCCATCACGTCATTTCGTTTCTTTTTTGCCACTGTGCTTCGTCTGTCAGCTCCCCCCGCGCACAATTCCTCCGAACCGAAAAATCTTAAATAGAAAGAAGAACTGAAGGTTCTGATGGGTTAATATTACCCGGAAACATGGCGCAAGCTCTGCATCCAGCTCTTCGCTGCCTTTTCCTTCACTTCAATCCCCCAGGTGGAGTTCGATTGGGCTTTATGGATAGGGACATCGTTTCGATAAGGGACTTCTCAAGGGAGGACCTGGAAAGGATCTTCGAGGTTGCCAGGAGGATGGAGAGGGGGGGCTATGACAGGGGGCTGCTGAGGGGCAAGCGTGCTTCCCTCCTATTCTACGAGCCAAGCACGCGGACGCGCCTCAGCTTCCAGGCGGCCGCGCAGTCGCTCGGCGCGGACACAGTCTGGTTCGCCGGCGTCGAGGGGACCTCCGTTATGAAGGGCGAGACCTTGAAGGACACGATAGAGACCGTCGCCAACTACGCTGACGCGATAGTGATCCGCCACCCCTACGACGGGGCAGCCAGGTGGGCCGCAGATATAACCTCGCGGAGGGTGGCGCGCGGGGAGAAGAAGGTTCCGGTCATCAACGGCGGGGACGGGAGGAACGAGCACCCGACGCAGACCATGCTAGACCTCTACACCATCGCACAGTCACAGGGGAGGATAGACGGGCTGACGATAGCGATGGTCGGGGACCTGAAGTACGGTAGGACTGTCCACTCCCTTGCCTACGCTCTTGGGATGTACGGCTGCAGGATCAGGCTAGTCGCCCCGGACCAGCTCCAGATGCCGCCGCACGTCCTCTCCTACCTCAACTCCCGCGGGGTCGAATGCACCCTACACACCTCGATAGAGGAGATCATCGGCGAGGTCGACATACTCTACATGACCCGGATCCAGAGGGAGAGGTTCCCGGACGAGAACGAGTACAACAGGGTCAGGGGGCTCTACCGTGTGACCAGGAAGACGCTCCAGCCGGCGAAGCCCACGATGAGGGTGATGCACCCGCTGCCGAGGGTCGACGAGATCTCGGTCGACGTTGACGACGACTCGAGGTCCTACTACTTCAAGCAGGCCGGGAACGGCGTCCCGATTAGGGCTGCGCTGCTGGCGATGGTCCTGGGGGGGATCTCTTGAACGTGCACACCGAGGGCGCGAAGAAGGGGATGATAGTTAGCCCGATAGAGAACGGGACCGTGATCGATCACCTCCCGCCCGGCAGGGCGGTCAGGATCGCCCAGATGCTGGGGCTCACCGAGGGTGCGGTGGTGATAATCGGGCAGAACCTCAAGTCGACCAAGTACGGCAGGAAGGACCTGATAAAGGTCGAGAACAGGTTCCTCACGGACGAGGAGTGCAGCCGCATAGCGCTCTTCGCCCCTAACGCGACCGTGAACATCATCCGGAACTCGGAGCTCGTCGAGAAGCGGAAGGTCTCGATCCCGGACGTGGTCGAGGGGATAGCGGTCTGCTCGAACGCGAACTGCATCACAAACAAGGAGCCTGTTCCGACGCGCATGCTCACGGTCTGCCGGTCGCCCGTGACGATCGCCTGCCACTACTGCGGGTACGAGGTCAGGGCAGAGGACCTCCGTTTCAGGGGCTGAGGCGGCTAGATGGCAGACGGCTCGTCCGGACCTGTGGCCGAAGGCGGCGGCAACGGCGGCACCTCCCTGCTGATCAGGGGAGGCACTACGGTCAGCCCGCGAGGGATGGTGCGCGCAAACGTCTTCGTGAAGGGGGGCAAGATCGTATCCCTAACGACCCTGGCACCCGAGGCCGATCTCGTGATCGAGGCCGAGGGGCTCCTCGTGCTCCCCGGAGTCGTCGATCCGCACGTCCACTTCAGGCAGCCGGGGATGGACTCCGAGGACTGGGTCAACGGGTCCAGGGCCGCGGCCGCTGGGGGCGTGACGACCGTCCTCGACATGCCGAACACCTCGCCCCCGACCACCACCCTGGAGCGTCTCCTGGAGAAGTTCAGGCTCGTGGAGTCCTCCCGCCCCTGCGTCAACTACGGATTCCACTTCGGGGCGACTCACTCGAACCTGGGGGAGCTGGTCGCGGTCGGGATCTCCACCGCGACGCCGATACCGCCCCCGCCCGGGCAGCTCGCCGCCTCGGTTAAGATCTTCATGGGGAGCTCGACAGGGGACCTACTCCTCACGGACCTGGACGCGATCAGGGGGTTCGCCAGCAGCGCCAAGATGATCTCGGTTCACGCCGAGGACGAGTCCGTGATAAGGGCACACGCGTCGGCGCCAGACCACGCCTCCCGCCGGCCCAAGGGGGCCGCCCTCACAGCGATAAGGAAGCTCCTCTCGGTCGGCAAGGAGGGCAGGGTCTACGTCTGTCACGTCACCTCCTACGCGGAGGCAGAGCTCGCCAGCCCGTTCTACAGGGAGGCAACCCCGCACCACCTCTTCCTGACATCGGACATGATGAGAAGGATAGGCGCGTACGCGAAGGTAAACCCCCCATTCAGGGGGGAGGAGGACAGGGCCTCGCTCTGGAGGGCCCTGCTGGAGGGGAAGATCGACGCGATCGGGTCTGACCACGCCCCACACACGCGGGAGGCGAAGGAGTCCGGGTCCCCGCCGTCGGGGGTTCCTGGCGT